>NZ_JBFAAX010000002.1:54857-69414 GCF_040639995.1 Actinosynnema sp. NPDC023658
ACCACCTCCCCTATTACACGGGCCCCACCCCCCCACCCCCGGGGGGCCACCCCGGCTCCCCCCCCCCCGCCGGGGGGGGGGGGGGCCCCCCCCCCCCCCCCCCCACCACCGGTGTCAGTCGAACAGCGCCGGCAGCGTGCCCTCCCAGGCCTCGCGCAGCTCGGCCAGCGGCAGCGAACCCAGCCCCTGGACCTCCAGCGCGTCGGACTCCGGGTCGACCACGCCGACCTTGCGCCACGGCAGGCCGCGAGCGGTGCACATGTCGGTGAACCGCAGCTCCTCCGTGCGCGGCACGGCCACCAGCACGCGGGCCGCCGACTCGCTGAACAGCTCGGTGAACTCGTCGCCCTCCAGGAACACCCGGGCACCGACCTCGCCGAGCAGGCACGTCTCGACCAGGGCCTGTGCCAGCCCACCCTCGGACAGGTCGTGCGCGGCGGACAGCATCCCGTCGCGCGAACCCGCCACCAGCACCTCGCCCAGCAGCTTCTCGCGGGCCAGGTCCACCTTCGGCGGCACGCCGCCCAGGTGGCCGTGCACCACGTGCGCCCACTCCGAGCCGCCGAACTCCGCGCGCGTCTCCCCGAGCAGCAGCAGCGTCTCGCCGGCCTCCGCGCCGATCCCGGTCGGGATCCGGCGGCGGACGTCGTCGATCACGCCGAGCACGCCCACCACCGGCGTCGGCAGGATCGCCGTCGAACCGGTCTGGTTGTAGAAGCTGACGTTGCCGCCGGTCACCGGGATGCCCAGCTCGACGCACCCGTCCGCCAGGCCCTTCACCGCCTGCTCGAACTGCCACATCACCGCCGGGTCCTCCGGCGAGCCGAAGTTCAGGCAGTTCGTGACGGCGACCGGCGTCGCGCCCGTCGTGGCCACGTTGCGGTACGCCTCGGCCAGCGCCAGCTGCGCGCCCGCGTACGGGTCCAGCTTGGCGTAGCGGCCGTTGCAGTCCGTGGACAGCGCCACGCCCCGGTTCGTCGACTCGTCGATGCGGATCATGCCCGAGTCGGAGGGCTGCGCGAGCACCGTGCCGCCGCGCACGTACCGGTCGTACTGCTGGGTGACCCACCGCTTCGACGCCAGGTTCGGCGACGCCGCCATCGTCTTGACCAGGTCGAGCAGCTCTTCGCGCGCGGGCTTGGGCAGCCCGTCGGGCGTGTCGGCCACCAGCGCGTCCTGGTCGGCCGGGCGCTCGATCGGCCGGTCGTACACCGGGCCCTCGTGCGCCACGGTCCGCGGCGGGACGTCCAGCACGACCTCGTCGTGCCAGGTGATGACCAGCCGGTCGCCGTCGGTCACCTCACCGATCTCGGTGGCGATGACGTCCCACTTCGCGCAGACCGCCAGGAACGCGTCCAGGTCCTCCGGCCGCACGACCGCGCACATGCGCTCCTGCGACTCGCTGGACAGGATCTCCGCCGGCGTCATGCCCGACGCGCGCAGCGGCACCCGGTCCAGGTGCACGAGCATGCCGCCGTCACCGGCGCTGGCCAGCTCCGACGTCGCGCAGGCCAGGCCCGCGCCGCCGAGGTCCTGGATGCCGACCACGATGCGCTCGGCGAACAGCTCCAGGCAGCACTCGATCAGCACCTTCTCGGTGAACGGGTCGCCCACCTGCACGCTCGGCAGCTTCTTGCGCTTGCCCGCCGAGGTATGTCCCCCCGCCGAGGCGGCATCGGACTCCGCGGTGTCGTCGAAGGTCTCGCTGGCCAGCACCGACACGCCGCCGATGCCGTCCAGACCGGTGCGCGCACCGAACAGGACGACCTTGTTGCCGACGCCCGAGGCGTGCGCCAGGTGCAGGTCCTCGACCCGCATCGCACCCACGCACAGGGCGTTGACCAGCGGGTTGCCCGCGTAGGTCGCGTCGAACACGACCTCGCCGCCGATGTTGGGCAGGCCGAGGCAGTTGCCGTAGCCGCCCACGCCGGCCACGATGCCCGGCAGCACGCGGCGGGTGTCCGGCGCGTCGGCGGGGCCGAACCGCAGCGGGTCCATCACGGCCAGCGGGCGCGCGCCCATCGCCAGGATGTCGCGCACGATGCCGCCCACACCCGTCGCCGCGCCCTGGTAAGGCTCAACGTAGGACGGGTGGTTGTGGCTCTCGGCCTTGAACGTGATCGCCCAGCCGTCACCGATGTCGACGACGCCCGCGTTCTCACCGATGCCCGCGAGCATCTTCTCGCGCATCTCGTCGGTGGTCGTCTCGCCGAAGTACTTCAGGTGCACCTTGGACGACTTGTAGGAGCAGTGCTCGCTCCACATCACCGAGTACATGGCCAGCTCGGCGTCCGTGGGGCGGCGGCCCAGGATGTCCTTGATGCGCGCGTACTCGTCGTCCTTCAGGCCCAGCTCCTTGTAGGGCTGCTCCTGGTCGGGCGTCTTCTCCGCGTGCTCGACGGTGTCGACGGTCATCAGGCGCTCACCACCGCGTCGACGAGGGACAGGAACATCCCGAGGCCGTCGTCGGTCGGGCCGGTCAGCGCGTCGATGGCGTGCTCCGGGTGCGGCATCAGGCCGACGACCCGGCCGTTGGCGCTGGTGATGCCCGCGATGTCGTTGCGCGAGCCGTTCGGGTTCTCCCCGACGTAGCGGAACACCACCCGGCCCTCGCCCTCCAGCTCGTCCAACGTGGACCGGTCGGCCTGGTAGCCGCCCTCACCGGACTTGAGCGGCACGAGGATCTCCGCGCCCTGGTCGTACCGGGTGGTCCAGGCGGTCGAGTTGTTCTCCACCTTCAGCCACTGGTCGCGGCACACGAAGTGCAGCTTGTGGTTGCGGATGAGCGCGCCGGGCAGCAGGTGCGCCTCGCACAGGATCTGGAATCCGTTGCAGATGCCGAGTACCGGCATGCCCTTGCGGGCGGCGTCCACCACTTCCTGCATGACCGGGGCGAACCGGGCGATCGCGCCGCAGCGCAGGTAGTCGCCGTAGGAGAACCCACCGGGCACGATGACCGCGTCGACGTCCTTCAGGTCGTGGTCGGCGTGCCAGAGGCTGACCGCCTCCGCGCCCGCGTACCGGACTGCGCGGGCCGCGTCGACGTCGTCCAGCGTGCCGGGGAACGTGATGACCCCGACCCTCATGCCTCGACCCGCCTCACGGCCCAGTCCTCGATCACGGGGTTGGCGAGGAATGTCTCGGCGATCTTGGCGAGCGTGGCGTCGTCGACGTCGTCGGCGACCTCCAGCTCGAAGTGCTTGCCCTGGCGGACAGTGGTGATTCCGTCGAACCCGAGACGGGGCAGCGCGTTGGCCACCGCCTGTCCTTGCGGGTCGAGGATCTCGGGCTTCGGCATGACGTCGACGACGACTCGGGCCACGACAGGCTGCTCCAAGGTAGGAGGGCTGGCGGTACCGGCAGAGCCTACCTGACCTGGGTGTTCATCAACTTCACAGGTGGCGGGCGGCACACGTTCACGAGAGATCACCCGATCGGGACGGGACAGTTCTGCGGGGGTCGCTGGTAATCTGAACCCAGCCGAGGCCCGTAAGCCGAGGAAGTGAACCCAGCCTACGTCCGGACGGTCGGCGGCTGGGTTTCGCGTTTCACGGGTCAATCAAGTCGGACCACGGATCCGATCACCGGATTCGTCCGGCGGGTCCAGTCACCGCCCAACCCGTGACACCCGACCACGATGTCGGGAATCCACAAGAGCGGCTCCAGCCCGCTCTCGCAGTGCTCGTACATCACGTGCGAGCCGCGGGCCTGCTTGCCCAGGGCCGTGCGGATGGTCAACAGGTCGATCCTGTCGCGGTCGTCGCGGCTGTCCAGCACCAGGCGGCCACCCTCAGGTCCACCAGGTCGTCGACCAGCCGGGCGAGGCACTTCTGCCTTGCCGGCTCCTCCCCGCCGCCACAACCCGCCCGGTAGACGTCGACGCGGACGCCGAACTCGGTCAGCCGGGAGAGGAGCAACTTGCGCCGCGACTCCTTCTCCTCGGCTTGCACAGCCACAGCCGGGTATCGACACCGCCGGGAGCGCGCTGGAACGATTGCGCTCGAACGTGCGTTCGCCGACCACCGGGACCAGCGGCCAGGAGGGGCGTTCGCTGTCGGCGGACGTGGTGGCGGGTCGGCGGTGGGGACCGCAGGGTGGGGTCCATGCGGATCCTGGTGCTCGGTGGGACGGTGTTCCTCAGCAAGGCGACGGCCGCCGAAGCGGTGCGGCGGGGGCACGAGGTGGTCTGCGCGGCGCGCGGGGAGTCCGGGTCCGTGCCCGACGGGGCGGTGCTGGTGCGCGTGGACCGGGACGTCGACCTGGGTCCGCTGGAGGGCGCGCACTTCGACGCGGTGGTGGACGTGGCGAAGATGTCGGTCACCTGGGTCCGCCGGGCGCTGGGAGCGGTCACCGCCGACCACTGGACGTTCGTCTCCAGCTGCTCGGTCTACGCCGACCACTCGACGCCCGGCACCACGGCCACCCTCGAACCGCTGGAGGACGACCCGGCCGCGCCGATGTCGCCGGACCGCTACGGCGGCGTCAAGGTGGCCAGTGAGAACGCCGTGCTGGACGCCGTCGGTGACCGAGCGTTCATCGTCCGCGCGGGCCTGATCACCGGGCCCGGCGACCCGAGCGACCGGTTCGGCTACTGGCCCGGCCGGCTGTCGCGGGGCGGTCGCGTCGTCGTCCCCGACGCGCCCGACCAGCCCGCGCAGCACGTCGACGCGCGCGACCTCGCCGCCTGGATCGTGGACGCGGCCGAGCGGCGCACCACCGGCACCTACGACGCGATCGGCCCGGCCAACCCGTTGTCGCTGGTCCTGGGCGAGATCGCGGGCGCGGTGGCGCCTCCGGGCACCGAGCTGGTCCGCGTGCCGGAAGCCGTCCTCCAGCGGCACGAGGTCGCGCCCTGGGTGGGGCCGCGGTCCCTGCCGCTGTGGTTGCCGCCGAGCCACCGGGCGATGATGTTCCGCGACTCCGGTCCCGCGCTGGCCGCCGGGCTGCGGGTCCGCCCCACGGCCGAGACCGCGCTGGACGCGCTGGAGCACGAACGCGCCCTCGGCCTGGACCGCGTCCGCCGCGCGGGCCTGCCGCCGGAGGTGGAGGACGCGCTCCTGCGCGACGTGGGCTGAGCGACGTGGGCTGAGCGACCGCGCCCCGACCGGAGTAGAACGGTCGGCAGCGAGAAGGAGGGCCCACCCCATGCTGATCGTCCACTTCGGACACTCGTGCCTGCTGGTCGACACCGGCGCCGCCCGCCTGCTGTTCGACCCGGGCACGTACTCGTCGGGCTTCGAGCAGGTCGAGGGCCTGGACGCGATTCTGATCACGCACGAGCACCGCGACCACCTCGACCCGGAGAAGCTGCCCGCCCTGCGCGCGGCCAACCCCGGCGCGCGCGTGGTCGCGCCGTTCGACCTGGACGGCGCCGAGCGGGTCGCGCCCGGTGACGCGCTGGAGTTCGGCGGCACGGTGGTCAACGTCCTCGACGCGCCGCACGGGGTCATCCACGAGAAGATCGAGCTGCCGGTGAACGTCGGCTACCTGGTCGACCACGGCGCGTTCTACCACCCGGGCGACTCGCTGGCCGTGCCGGAGCAACGCGTCGACGTCCTCGGCCTGCCCACCGCCGCGCCCTGGATGAAGGTCTCCGAGGCGGCGGACTTCCTGGCCGCGGTCGGCCCGCGCAAGGCGGTGCCGATCCACCAGGGGATCCTCACGCAGACCGAGATCTTCTACCGGGTCCTGACCGGCACCGCGCCCGAGGGCGTGGAGGTCGTCGTGCTGCCCCTCGGCGAGGCGGTCGAGCTGTAGGGCGCGGGCGGGCGGTAGGTGGTGGGCAGCGCGCCGTGGTGCAGGGCCAGGTCGACGGCCTCCAGCAGCACGTCGCGCGCCCCCGGCCGGTCCAGCGCCGCGGCGTCCACCTCGAGTCGCACGAGCCCACCGCGCCGAGCTTCCCGGCCCACGCCGGCCAGGTAGCCGGAGTGGCCGCCGACCACCCGCACCCGACCGGTCCGCACGTCGCCGGTGCGCAGGTCGCGCACGCCGGCCATGTCCGCGCACACCGCGAACCGGTGCCGCCGCAGCGCGACCACCGTGCCCGGTGACGCGAGCCTGCTCGGCGGCGTGAACAGGTCGGTGGCCAGGCCCGACCGCTCCAGCGCGGCCCGCGCGGCGATCAGCCGCAGGCCGGCTTCGTGCGCGGGCAGCGCGGAGGACTCCACCCACCGACGCAGCGACACGGCCCGGCGCGACGGGTCCGGCTGGTGGTCGAAGCCGTGCAGGACCAGGGCGTCACCGGCGGCCACGCGTCGGCGCAGCCACGTCGACGCCTCACCGGGAACGGCCCTGCGCGGCGCGAGGAGCAGCGACAACGGCACCCGCCGCCGGTCCAGCTCGTCCGCGAGGGCGGCGCACCGGGCGAGCGTGCCCGACCCGATGCCGGACAGCGAGACCACGAGTTCGGCGACCATGCCACCAGTGCGCACCACCGCCGTGTCGCCCGTCCGACGAGCGGCCGAAGACGACTCGAAGACCGGATGACGACCCGGTGCCCTACTCCGGGCTCGGCCAGTCCGCGAACGACCGGCCGGTGATCCGCTCGTACGCCTCCACGTACCGCGAGCGGGTGGCGGCGACGACGTCGTCGGGCAGCGGTGGCGGCGGCACGTCGGACGCCCGGTCCCAGCCGGACGCCGGCGAGGTGAGCCAGTCGCGCACGTACTGCTTGTCGAACGACGGCTGCACGCGCCCCGGCTCGTAACCGTCCAGCGGCCAGTACCGCGACGAGTCCGGCGTCAGCACCTCGTCGGCCAGCACCAGCGCGCCGGACCGGTCCACGCCGAACTCGAACTTCGTGTCGGCCAGGATCACGCCCCGGGACCGCGCGAACTCGCGGGCCGCGCCGTAGACCTCCAGCGTGACGTCCCGCAGCCGGGTGGCCAGCGACGTGCCGACCTGCGCCTCGACGTGCTCGAACGACACGTTCTCGTCGTGCGCGCCGAGCTCGGCCTTCGTCGCCGGGGTGAAGATCGGCGGCACCAGCTCCGAGGCCTCCACCAGGCCGGACGGCAGCTCCACGCCGCACACCGAGCCGGTCTGCCGGTACTCGGCCATGCCGGACCCGGTCAGGTAACCGCGGGCGACGCACTCGACCTGGACCATCTCCAGCCGACGCACCAGCAGCGCCCGACCGCGCACCTCGGCGGGGATGCGCGGGTCGTCCCACGCCACCAGGTGGTGGGGCACCAGGTCCGCGAACCGCTCGAACCAGAACACGCTCATCGCGGTGAGCACCCGGCCCTTGTCCGGGATCGTGGTGGTGAGCACGTGGTCGTAGGCGGAGATCCGGTCGGACGCCACGAACAGCAGCAGGTCGTCGTCCACCTCGTGGACCTGACGGACCTTGCCGGCGGCGACCAGGCGGTAGTCGGCGAGCTTGGGCACGGCCGAAGCCTACTTGTCCCAGCTCATGGGCGGCCCTTCCCACCTGCGGCAAGATTCCCCCCATGCGTGCACCCGGACTGATACTCGCCGTGACCGCCACCGTCGCGGTCGCCTGCGCCCCCGCAGACCAGACCGCGCCGCCGACCAACCAGGTGGACGGTGTGGCCTGCACGAAGGACAAGCTGGCCACCCTCACCCCCGGCAAGGTCACCTTCGGCACGGACCAGCCCGCGTACGAGCCGTGGTTCGTGGACGACGACCCGGACAACGGCAAGGGCTTCGAGTCGGCCATCGCCTACGCCCTGGCCGAGGAGCTGGGTTACGCGAAGACCGACGTGGTGTGGACGCGGGTGCCGTTCAACGCCGCCATCCAGCCGGGCAAGAAGACCTACGACATGGACCTGAACGAGTTCTCGATCACCGAGGAGCGCAAGCAGGCCGTCGACTTCTCCGCGCCGTACTACGACGTGGACCAGGCCGTGATCACGCTGAAGGCGTCCAAGGCCGCCGGGGCGAAGACGCTGGCCGAGCTCAAGCAGGTCAAGATCGGCGCGCAGGTCGGCACGACCAGCTTCGACGCCGCCCAGCGCCTGCAGCCGGCGCAGGACGTCGCGGTCTACAACACCAACGACGACGCCAAGGCCGCCTTGCGCGCCGGGCAGATCGACGCGCTGGTGGTCGACCTGCCGACCGCGTTCTTCATCACCTCCGCCGAGCTGGAGGACGGGCTGATCGTCGGCCAGATCCCGGCGGGCGACGGCAAGCCCGAGCAGTTCGGCATCGTGCTGGACAAGGGCAGCCCGCTGACCGCGTGCGTCTCCACCGCGGTGGAGAACCTGCGCGCCGACGGCACGCTGGCCGGGATCGAGCGGGACTGGCTGTCGTCCGCGGGCACAGCACCCGAGCTGAAGTGACGAGCGAGCTGCAACGGGAGCGCCTGGCCTACAAGCGCTCCCGTTCGCGGCGGTCCACCCTGGTCGCCCTGCTCTCGACCACCGTGTTCGCCGTCGCGGTCGGCGTCACCGTCGCCGGCGCACCGGGTTGGCCGCGGGTGCGGCAGTCGTTCTTCGACGTGGAGATCGCGTGGCGCTCGCTGCCCGCGATCCTCGAAGGGCTCTGGCTGAACCTGCGCGTGCTCGTGGTGTGCGGGGCGCTGATCCTGGTGCTGGCGCTGGGCGTGGCGGCGCTGCGCACGCTGCGCAGCCCGGTGTGGTTCCCGCTGCGGGCGCTGGCCACGGTGTACGTGGACCTGTTCCGCGGCCTGCCGCTGATCATCCTGCTGTACCTGGTGGGGTTCGGGCTGCCCGCGCTGCGGCTGACCGGCGTGCCCAACGACTTCGTGGTGCTCGGCTGCGCGGCGCTGGTGCTGGCCTACACCGCGTACGTGGCCGAGGTGTTCCGCGCCGGCATCGAGTCGGTGCACCCGTCGCAGGTCGCGGCGGCCCGGTCGCTGGGCCTGAGCCCGCGCAAGACCCTGCGGCTGGTCGTGCTGCCGCAGGCCGTGCGGCGGGTCATGCCCGCGCTGCTCAACGACTTCGTCGCGCTGCAGAAGGACTGCGGGCTGATCTCCGTGCTCGGCGCGGTGGACGCGGTCCGCGCGGCGCAGATCGAGCACGCCCGCGCGTTCAACTTCACCCCGTACGTGGTGGCCGGACTGCTGTTCGTGCTGCTCGCGGCACCCACGGCCCGGCTCGCGGACGCCGTGGGCCGACGGGTCGAACACCGTCAGGGGGGACGATGACCGAACCGGTGCTCAGCGTCCGAGGTGTCGTCAAGCGCTACGGCGCCGCCACCGTGCTGGACGGGATCAGCCTCGACGTGCACGAGCACGAGGTGGTCACCGTGATCGGGTCGTCGGGTTCGGGCAAGTCGACCCTGCTCAGGTGCGTGAACCTGCTCGAAGAGCTGGACGACGGCCAGGTGCTGCTCGACGGCGTGGACGTGTCCGACCCGCGGGTGGACGCCGACCGGGCCCGGCGCGGCATGGGCATCGTGTTCCAGGCGTTCAACCTGTTCCCGCACATGAGCGTGCTGGACAACATCACCCTCGCGCCGCGCGTGGTGCACGGCGTGCCGCGGGACGTGGCCGAGCGCAACGCCTACGACCTGCTCGAACGGGTGGGGCTCGCGGATCGGGGCCGCAGCTACCCCGAGCGGTTGTCCGGGGGTCAGCAGCAGCGGGTGGCCATCGCCCGCGCGCTGGCCTACTCGCCGCGGTTGCTGCTGCTGGACGAGATCACCAGCGCGTTGGACCCCGAGCTGGTCGGTGAGGTGTTGTCGCTGGTCAGGGAGCTGGCCGTGACCGGTCGGACGATCCTGATGGCCACGCACGAGATGGGCTTCGCCCGGCAGGTGGCCGACCGGGTGGTGTTCCTCGACGGCGGCAGGCTGGTCGAGTCCGGACCGCCCGAGCAGGTGCTCGGTGATCCGGAGCACCCCCGCACCCGGCAGTTCCTGCGCCGGATCATCGACGCGGGCCGCCTTTAGGCGGTCCCCGGCTGGGCCAGTCGGTAGACGCCACTTGGGGTATCGGACGAGTGAGCCCTACTCTGCTTGCCGTGGTCCCTCGGAAGCCTTTTGCGGCACCCGTCGTGGTGAGCGGCGGGTTGCTGGCGCTGCTGCTCACGGGCGCCTGCGCGAAGCCCTCGCCGAACCCGGAGCCGGTGCTGCTGCCGACGGTGTCCAGCACGGCGCCGGTGACGTCGATCCCGGCGGTGGCCAACATCACCGTGCGGCCCGCGCCGACCACCCCGCCACCACCGCCGACGGTGGCCGAGACGACGGAACCGCCACCCCCACCGCCGGTGCAGGTCCCACCCGAGCCCGAGCCGCGGCCGACGACCGTGCCGACGACCACCCCGCCCCGGTTCGACGAGGTCGCCCTGGAGGGCTTCCCGTGCGAGGAGCAGGGCGCGACGGCGGTCGACCCGGCGGGCCGCAAGCTGGTGTGCACGCCGACCCGCCGGGGACGGCTGGTCTGGGGCAGGCCCTGACCGGGGTGTGAGGGCCTAGAGGATCGGGGCCGGGGCGTAGTCGGCCGCGGTCGGGTAGTTCGCCAGCACGTCCTCGACCTGCCGCACCACGTCCGCCACCTGCTGCTCGGCCACGCCGGTGAACGACAGCCGGTCGGCCAGCAGGCCGTCCAGCGCCGCCCGGTCCAGCGGCAGCCGGTCGTCGGCGGCGAACCGGTCCAGCAGGTCGTTCTCCGCCAGGCCCTGCTCGCGCATGGCCAGCGCGACCGCGACGGAGTGCTCCTTGATGACCTCGTGCGCGGTCTCCCGCCCGACGCCCGCCCGGATCGCCGCCATCAGCACCTTCGTGGTCGCCAGGAACGGCAGGTAGCGGTCCAGCTCGCGGGCGACGACCGCCGGGTAGGCGCCGAACTCGTCCAGCACCGTGATGAACGTCTCCAACAGCCCGTCGAAGGCGAAGAACGCGTCCGGCAGCGCGACCCGGCGCACCACCGAGCAGGACACGTCACCCTCGTTCCACTGGTCGCCCGACAGCTCACCGACCATGGACAGGTAGCCGCGCAGGATGACCGCGAAGCCGTTGACCCGCTCGCACGACCGGGTGTTCATCTTGTGCGGCATCGCGCTGGAGCCGACCTGGCCCGGCTTGAAGCCCTCGGTGACCAGCTCGTGGCCCGCCATCAGCCGGATGGTCTTGGCCAGCGACGACGGCCCGGCGGCCAGCTGCACGAGGGCGGAGACGACGTCGAAGTCCAGCGACCGCGGGTAGACCTGGCCGACGCTGGTCAGCACGGTGACGAAGCCGAGGTGGCCCGCGACCCGGCGCTCCAGCTCGACCAGCTTGTCCCGGTCGCCGCCGAGCAGGTCGAGCATGTCCTGGGCGGTGCCGACCGGGCCCTTGATGCCGCGCAGCGGGTAGCGGGAGATCAGCTCGTCCAGCCGCCGGAACGCGACCAGCACCTCGTCGGCGGTGGTGGCGAAGCGCTTGCCGAGCGTGGTGGCCTGCGCGGCGACGTTGTGCGACCGGCCCGCGAGCACCAGGTCGGTGTGCTCGGCGGCCCGCCGGGCGAGGCGGGCCAGGACGGCGGCGGTCTTGCCGCGCACGTGCTCCAGGGACCGCAGCACCTGGAGCTGCTCGACGTTCTCGGTGAGGTCGCGCGAGGTCATGCCCTTGTGCACGTGCTCGTGCCCGGCCAGCGCGTTGAACTCCTCGATGCGCGCCTTCACGTCGTGGCGGGTGACCCGCTCGCGCTCCGCGATGGACGCCAGGTCGACCTGCTCGACCACCCGCTCGTAGTCGGCGACGGCCTCGGCGGGTACGTCGAGGCCGAGCTCGGCCTGCGCCTTCAGCACGGCGAGCCACAGCCGCCGCTCCAGCACGATCTTGTGCTCGGCGGACCACAGCGTGGCCAGCTCCGTGGAGGCGTAGCGACCGGCGAGGACATTGGCGATGCGGGGCTTGACCGTCACGTGACCAGCTTATTTCGCGCCGGCGGCGGGCCGGACGCCGGGGATCGTCAGGGTGCCAGCCCGGGATCGGTGGCCAACGCCACGAGCTCGTCGACCGTCAGCGCCACCTCGGCCCGCGGCCCTGCGGCCGTGGCCGGGTCGTAGTTGTAGCCGGTGACCTGGACCACCGAGCCGTCGGCGCGGAAGTGCACCACCGTGCGCGTGATCGCCTTCCCGGTCCCGTGGACGTCGGAGGACGCCGCGTAGCTGCCGTCCGCCAGGAGCCGGGACTCGTCGCAGGTGACCGTGGCGCAGAACTCCTCCAGGGTCGACGTCGCCGGTGGCGGGGAGAGCTGCACCACCACCTGGCCGGCCCCCTCCGCGTCGACGAAGGTCAGCCACCCGGTGATGCGCCCCGCTTCGTTCTCGGGGTGGACGGCGAACTCGACCTGCGTCACCTTCGCGTCCGGCACGACCTCGGTGAACCGCTCGCCCAGGTGGTGCTCGAGGTAGGCCCGGAGGCCCTCGGAGCCGGGCGTCGCGGCGACCGGCGGGGACGGTGGCACCGTCCCGACCACCGTGGGCGGGGTGGGCGCGGCGGTCGTCAGCACCGGCCCCCGGCCCGCGTCGACGCCGGCTTCCGCGGCCACGTCGTGGCGGGGTCGCCGGTCGAGCACACCCGGCAGGGACAGCACCGTGCCGGTGAGGACGAGCGTCGCCACCACCGCGGCCACCAGCGCCCGACGCCGCCGCACGTGCCGACCGCGCCGGATCAGCCGGTCCGGGTCGAAGTCCAGCGGCGGCTCGTCGACGACCGCCGCGCGCAGCGCTTCGCGCAGGTCCGCTTCGCTCACGACGCCACCACCGCCCCCTGCTCCAGTTTGTCGACCGCGGCGCGCAACGCCACCAGCCCGCGCGCCGTCTGGCTCTTCACCGTGCCCTCGGTGCAGCCCATCGCCGCCGCGACCTCGCTCACCGGCAGGTCCTCGAAGTACCGCAGCACCAGCACGGCCCGCTGGCGCGGCGGCACGTGCAGCAGCGCCGCGTGCACCAGGTCCCGCGCCCACAGCCGTTCGCCGGACCGCTCCGGGTCGCTCGCCGCGTCGGCCACGTCCGGCACCTCGCCGTCGCGCTGCTCGGCCCGCCGCCACGGCCTGCGCTTCTCGTCCAGCCACGTGCGCAGCAGCACCTTGCGCGCGTACCCCGACGCGTTGTCGCGCCACTCGATCCGGTGCCACGCCTGGTACAGCTTGAGCAGGCTGGCCTGCATCAGGTCCTCGGCCGTGTGCCAGTCGCCGCAGAACAGGTACGCGGTGCGCCGCAGCGAAGCGGCGTGGCCCACCGCGAACTCGCGGAAACCCCGCTCCTCGGCCTCGCGCATGCGATCGGTCCCCTTCCGCGCCCCCACACCTCACACGTGCGAGGGGGTCAGCGGGGTTGCACCGACTTGCGCAGCATCCGCCGGGCCACCGCGCGGGGGTCCGGGCTGATCTCGATGAGCGCGTTCACCACCGCGCCGTCGACCAGCGCGATCAGCTCCTGCACGCGTTCCCGGTCGACCGGCTGACCGGCGCGGGCGAAGATGTCGAACAGCAGGGAGTGCAGCTCACCGGACATCCTGCGCATCAACGGCCGCAGGTAGGGCCGCCGACCGGTGGCGACCAGCCGCTCGTAGCGCAGCAGCACGGCCTCGGCGTCGCGTTCGCCGGACGGCCCGAGCAGCAGGTCCAGCACGAGCTCGACGAACGCGTCGCCGCCGCACTCGCTCGGGTCCAGCTCGTCGAGCCTGGCCTTGCCGTAGGCCAGCTCGGCGTTGGCGTGGAACTCCAGGGCGGCGGTGACCAGCTCGTCCAGCGAGTCGAAGTAGTAGGTGGTGGAGGCCAGCGGCAGGCCCGCGCGCTCGGCGACGGCGCGGTGCCGGATCGCGTCGAACCCGCCGTCCACCAACAGGCTCGCCGCGGCCTCGACGAGCGCTTGGCGCCGGCGTTCGCCCTTCGGCGTTGCGGCTGTCATTGCAGGAAAGGTACTAGTGCGGGACCGACCGGTGCCCGCACGTCCTCAGAACCGCGCCGCCAGCCGATCCGCCCACGCGGGCAGCTCGTCCTGGAACGGGTCGTCCGCGGCCGCCGCGGACCGGCTGATCACGTACAGCTCGTCGCCGCCCGCCGTCTTCGCCGACGCGTAGGCCTCGGTGCGGTCCGGCGACAGGGCCGTGCCCGAGGGCGTGATCACGACCGACACCGTGCCGTAGTCGTCGCCGTCGCGCACCAGGAAGCTCGCGCCCCGCGCCCCCGCCGGGCAGTCGGCCGCCGCGGGGGAGGCCTGGCCCGCGTTGGCGACCGGGAGCTCGTCGGCGAGGGCGACGGCGAGCTCCCGGTCCACCTCAACGCACCCGCGTTGGGCGCTGCCGACCGGCGTGCGGTCGGCACTCCCCGATGGCTCGTCCCCCTGCGTAGACGGGTCCTCGGGGAGGCTCTTGGGCGGTATTCCACCGCTGCGGTCCGGTGACACGTCGCCCTTCGGCAGCATCTCCGGCTCGCCCGCGCTGAATGGTGTGACGTTAGGGGAAGAAGCGTCCTGAGCGGAACCCGCGGCGACCTCCGCGCCGCCCGGGTCCCGGAAGAGGCCGGTGGTGAGGGCCGCGCCGCCGAACACGAGCACCAGCACGGCCGCGGCGCCGACCGCGAGGGCCGACCGCCGACGTGCGGCCGGAGGGCACCCCCGACGAGCGCCTGCCCGCCCTGGTC
>NZ_JBFAAX010000003.1:0-28393 GCF_040639995.1 Actinosynnema sp. NPDC023658
CGAGGCGCTTGGCGCGGCGGGCCTTGGCCTGCGCGAAGTCGACGACCGGGGCGGTCGGGCGGGCTTCCCGGGCGAGCGCCGCGTCGATCCGCTCGGCCACGTGGCGCGGCATGGGGATCGGCGGCAGGTCGTGCAGGTCGTCGAGCGTGGCGTCGAGGGCCGCCAGGACCGCGAGCGCCTCGGGGTCGTTCTCGACCAGCGGCCGCAGCTCGGCCTCGGTCCGCGGGTCCAGTGCCCCGGCGTGCAGATCAGCCAGCAGGTCGACGGACCACGGCGGCCCTGAACGCCGCACATTGCCGGTCATCGTTCCTCCAACTGACGTCCCTGTTGCACCTGCACATCGTTCACTGGGACGTTCGCATCTGCACCTTGGTTCCGGAGGTGCCCCAGAACTTTGGCGAGCTTGGCCCGCCCGCGGGCGCAGCGGGACTTCACCGTGCCCTCCGCGATGCCCAGGAGCTGCGCCGTTTCGGCCACCGAGTAGCCCTCCACGTCGACCAGCACGATGGGCGCGCGCTGCTCCTCCGGCAGCTCGTCGAGGGCGGCCTGGACCACCAGGCGGGTCTCGCGCTCGGCCATCGCGTCGCGCGGCGCCACCGGCTCGCCGGGGCCCGCCTCGGGCAGCGGGACGGTCGGCCTGGTTTGTCGTCTGCGCATCCGGTCGAGGCAGGCGTTGACGACTATTCGGTGCAGCCAGGTCGTGACCTGGGACTCGGCCCGGAAGCTCGCCGCCGCGCGGAAGGCGGAGATGAACGCCTCCTGCAGCGCGTCCGCGGCCTCCTCCGGGTCGCGCAGCGTGCGCAGCGCGACGGCCCACATGCGATCCCGGTGCCTGCGCACGAGCTCGGAGAAGGCGTGCGGGTCACCCGCGGCGTGCGCCGCGATGAGGTCTGCGTCCGAGCTGGCTGCGGCGGTCACGCGGGGGAGCCTATCGGGCTGGGACAACCCCTCTCCGGTCACCTGCACGGAGGACGTGGACGCGCGGCGGGCAGCACGGCGCCCACCGCGCGTGACCACTCCCCCGCGTCACGGACGGGCGGCGGTGGCGAAGGCGGTCGCGACCGAAGCCCGGGACGGCGTGCTTCTCGTGGTGCAAGTTGACATCGTGATCATCTCCATAAACCTCAGTTGATGACGCCAGCCTGCCGAGCCGCTCGTCGCGTTGTCAACAGTTGATGGGGTGACCCGGCTCGTAAACTGACGCGGGTGACCGAGGAGAGCGCACCGGAATCGCTGGCCGACCGCCTGGACCGGCTGTTCCGCGCGGTCCACCCGCGCGGCGGGCGCGAGTACACCTACGAAGAGGTCGCGGCGGCCATCCGCGAGCAGGGCGTGACCATCTCGCACACCTACGTGTGGCAGTTGCGCAAGGGACTGCGGGACAACCCGACCAAGCGGCACCTGGAGGCGTTGGCGCAGTTCTTCGGCGTGCCGCCCGCCTACTTCCTGGACGACGACACCAGCGGCGTGCGGGAGCAGCTCGAACTGCTCGTGGCGTTGCGGGACAACGCGGTCCGCTCGCTGGCCATGCGCGCCGCCGACCTGTCACCGGCCAGCATCCACGCCATCCGCAGTATGATCGAGCAGGCCCGGATCGTCGAAGGCCTGCCCCCGGCGGACGAACTCGACTGAGGGCCGCACGTGCGACCGCATGGGGGCGTGATGGCGCGGGGCCGGTTGCGGCGCGAGTGCCGGGCGAGGCTCGCCGGGTTCACCGTGCCGGTGCCGTTCTCGCTCGAAGCCCTGTGCGCGCAGCTCGCCCGCGACCGCGGCCGTCCCCTCCACCTGCACCCGCTGGCCCTCCCGGCCGGTCCGGACGTGCCGTGCGGCATGTGGGTGGCCACCGGGCGGGCCGACCACGTGTTCCACGCCCAGGGCGCGAGCGCGCTGCACCAGCGCAACATCGTGCTGCACGAGATCGGCCACATGATCTGCGACCACGAGATCGACAACGGTGGCGCGGCGCTGGCCGCCGTCCTCACCGACCTCGACCCCGCGATGGTGCAGCGGGTGCTCATGCGCACCCGCTACTCGGCGCCCGAGGAGGAAGAAGCGGAGATGATCGCGGCCCTCATCCTCGAACAGGCGGGGTGGGCGTCGGCCGGACCCCGGCCGGACGGCCTGCTGGGCCTCCTGGACGACGTCTTCGGCGTCCCGCGGAGCGGCTAGCCCGTGGTCGCCCTGGTAGCGCTGTCCGCGCTGTGGTTGGTGCTCGCGTTCCGGTTGCCGTCGTTGCGAGGGTCCGCGCAGCAGCGGGCCACCACGCTCGCGTTCCTGTGCTTCGCCGTGTCCGGCACGCTCTCCGTCGGCGGCGTCCGCGCCTCGGTCGGCTCGCTGAGCGGGATCCCGGACGTGGCGATCCTGCTCGGGCACCTGTCCGCCCTGCTCGGCGTCGCCTTCTTCCTGGAGCTGGGCGTGGGGGCCTGGCGGCGGCTGGTGCGGGCCGCGGACGCGGTCTTCGGGTCGGCCGCCGTGGCGATGGTGGTGCTCTTCGCGCACATCCCGCGGCGGCAGGACGAGCCCGACTTCGGCTACTGGCACGCCACCGCGCCGGAGGTCGTCGCGTACCAGGCGCTGTTCCAGCTCTGCCTGGCCGCGGGGCTGGGGCTGGCCGGCGTCATGCTGTCCGGCCAGGCGAGGGCCGCGTCGAGGGGCCCGCTGCGGACGGCGCTGCGCCTGCTGTGGCTGGGCACCGCCATCGGGCTGGTCTACGTCGGGTTCCGGGTCTGGTACGTGCTGGCGCACGGGTTCGCGCTGGTCGAGCGGGCCGCCCGACCGGTGTACGGCGCGGTGACGTCCTTGCTGCTCTACGCCGCGCTGCTGTCCGCCGGGGTGGCCGCGCTCATCCGCGTCGGCCACCAGGTGACCGTCCGGCTGTGCCGCCAGGTGGCCTACCACCACCTGGCCGACCTCTGGGCCGAGGTCACCGCCGTCGTGCCGACCGCGGTGCTGGAACCGCCGCCGCACCCGCTGGTCGCGCTGGTGTCGATCCGGACGGTCGAGCTGCGGCTCTACCGGCGGGTGGTGGAGATCCGCGACGCCCAGCTGGCCGTCACCGGCCACGTGCCGCTGGACGTGCGCGAGACCGCCCGTGCCGAGCTGCGGTCGCGGGGCGTGGAGGACGACGTCGCGCTCGACGCGTGCGTGCTGCGGATCGGCCTGGCCCTGGCCCGCCGGGGCGGGCAGCCGCCGGAACGGCCCAGCACCCCTTCCTGGCCGCAGGATCCCAGCCTCGACGCCGAGGCCGCCGGCCTGGCCGCGTTGGCCGACGCGACGCGCGACCCCGCCGTGGTCGAGGCGGCCGACGCGGCGCTGCGCACGACCGCCGGCCGCGACGAGTCGTAGCTACTGGGCGCGGGTGTAGACGAGCTCCGCGATCTCGGAGCGGTTGTTCTTGCCGCCGCCCGCGAGCTTCGTGATCCACACCAGCAGGTGCTGGGTCGGCTCGTGGTCGCCCAGCTGGATCTGCGTCTGGCCGGCCGACAGGGTCGCGTTCGCGATGACCTTGGTCTCCTCCAGCGGCGCACCGGGTGAGCCCGCGACGCGGATCTCCACCACCGTGCCCTCGCTCGGGGACGTGATGGTCACCGACGACAACCGCACCGGCTCGGCGAAGCTCGCCATCAGCCCGATCCCCGGCTTCAGCGCCGGGAACGGCTGGAAGTAGTTCTCCGTCTGCCACACCGTCGTCGGGTTGTTGTCCGCCGCACGGCTGGCCCGGTTCGCGTTGTCGGGCTGGTTGGTGACGTCGTACACGCCGACGGACGCGGGCTGCACGGGACCGGCGGGCTGGGGCGCCGGCGGTGCGGGCTGGCCGCTCTGCCCCGGCGTCGTGGACTGGCCGATCACGACCGTCGGGCCGCCGCTGTGCGACGGCTCGTCGCTGAAGAAGCTCACGATCTGCACGCCCAGCCAGATGACCACGGCCAGCGTCGCCACCGTCAGCACGGCCACGCTGATCAGCAGCTTGCGCTTGCGGTCCTTGTCGCGGACCGGGCGCTGCGTGGTCCACACCGCGCCGTCGTCCGGGGTGCCGTCGGGCACCGGCTGGATCAGCGCGGTCTGCGCCTCGGACTGGGTGATCTGGTCGAGCACCTGGAGGATCGCGGCGCTGGTCCGGATGCCGCCGACGCTGGTGTCCTCCAGGCTGCGCACCGCCACCGACGACAGCTCGTGCGGCACGTACGGGTGCAGCACGCTCGGCGCGAGCACCGCGCCGTCCGGACCCGTCGGCGCGACGGGCACGCCGTCCGGGCCGTTGGGCAGCGCCCACTTGCCGGTCAGCAGCAGGTACAGGATCGCGCCGAGGCCCTTGACGTCGTCACGGGCGATCGCGTCGGGCCGGGGGCCGGGGAACGCCAGCCGCAGCCTGCCGTCGGCCGTCACCCGGATGCGCTGCGGGTGGTCCGCGCCGAGCACGAGGCCGGCGTGGTGCGCGCCCTCGATCGCCGCGCCCAGCGGCTCCAGCAGCCGCGTCGCGGAGCCCGCCGGCAGCGGGCCCTCGGCCACCAGGTCCAGCAGGTCGGTGCCCTGGGTCCACTCGGCCACGATCACGCCGAGGATGCCCTCGTCGAGCCTGATCCCGGCACCCGGCGTCAGCACGTCGATCACCCGGGCCACCCCCGGGTGGGTGAAGCTGGACGCGTGCATCGCCCGCTCGGCGGTCCGCTTGGCGCGCGCCGCCGCGGCCTGGTCGGCCGGGTCGCCCACCAGGACGGTCAGCGCCACATCCCGGTTGAGCTGGCCGTCCTTGGCCCGCCACAGGTGCGCGTCGCACCGGCGGTCCTCACCGGACCGCGCCAACAGCCGGTACCGGCCGTCGCCGATCACCCCGCCGGGCACCAGCGAGGTGTTCTGGATCGGACCGCTGCTCACGGGCCTGAGAGTACGTGACCGGGTCGGTTCGCAGTTGTCACCGACGACCCACCAAACGACTGATCTTGGCGATCGCGGGCCTCACTTCCGGCACCCGGAACAGGGCCAGCAGCAGGAAGGTCAGCGGCAACCCGACGATCGTCTCGATCACGACCTCCACCCAGGCGCCCGCCACGCGGGACTCGATTCCCAACAGGCGGACGGCGAGCCACGCCAGCCCGGTCGCCACCCCGAACGCGATCGCGGACGCCACGACGGTGAGGCAGATCGTCCACGCGGTGTAACCGGTGCGCAGCCTGCCGAGCCGGGCCCGCAGCCACAGCTGGCCGACCAGCGCGCCGACCACGAAGCTCAACGACATGGCGATCGACACGCCGACCGCGAGCTTGTCGGGCGGCGAGATGGCCAGGAACCCGTACAGCAGCGCGATCCGCACCGCCACGATGATCCCCTGGATCAACGTCGGCGTCCGGGCGTCCTTCAGCGCGTAGAAGACCCTCAGCTGCAGCAACGTGATCGCGTACGGCACCAGGCCGAACGCGGACAGCGCGAGCGCCGTGCCGATCGACTCGCCGCCGCCGAGGCCGGACCTGCCGAACGAGAACAGCGCGAGGCCGATCGAGACGCCGGAGACGGTCATCAACGCGCTGAACGGCATCAGCAGGATGGCCGACATCCGGTTGCCCAGCGCCAGGTCACCGACCAGCGCGTCGGTGTCGTGCGCCGCCGCCGCACGGCTCATCTTCGGCATCAACGCGGTCAGCAGCGAGACGCCGAGCACCCCGTAGGGCACCTGGGCGATCAGCCACTGCATGTTGTAGACCGTGATCGCGCCGTGGTTGTAGGTCGCGACCTTCGTCAGCACGACCATGCTGACGAACCCGAGCGCCACGTACAGCAGCACCCAGAACGCGAGGCCGCCGAACTCCGACAGCCGCCGGTCCCAGCCCCACCGCCAGCGGAACCGGAACCCGGTCCGCCGCAGCGCCGGCACCAGCACGGACGCCTGCAGCGCCACACCGAGCATCGTGCCCAGGCCGAGCACCAGCAGCTTCGGCTCGCCCATCCGCACCGGGTCGATCGAGATCTCGCCGGGCAGCAGCCAGTACACGACCAGCGTGGCGATCACGACGAGGTTGTTCAGCACCGGCGCCCACGTGGGCAGGCCGAACACGTGCCGGGTGTTGAGGATCGCGCCGATCAGCGCGGACAGCCCGTAGAACACGATGCCCGGCAGCACCAGGTACGCGAACGCGGTGACCAGCTCGGGCTTGGCGTCGGGCGAGTCGATGAACAGGGCCGTCAGCAGCGGCGCGCAGGCGACCGCGATGACCGTGCCGATGCCCAGGACGACCGCCGACATGGTGATCATCCACTGGGCGTAGGACTCGCCGCGGTCGGCGTCCTCCTTCTCGGCGCGCACCAGCAGCGGGATGGCCACGCTGGTCAGCACGCCGCCGAGCAGCAGCTCGTTGATCATCGTCGGGAGCGTGGTGGCGACCTGGTAGGAGTCGTTGAGCGCGTCGACGCCGACGATCGTGATCAGCAGCAGCTTGGACAGCAGCCCGGAGGCGCGGCTGACGATCGTGGCGACGGCCATCGAGCCGCTGGCGCGTGCCAGCGACGGGCCCTGCGGCTGTTCCTGCGTCACCGTGGTTGTTCCGCTCAACTCGTGCTCGACCTCTCCGGCGGCTTGACCCCGCTGGCGTCGTCCGGCACCTCGACGGCGGCCGCCCGCGCGGCCCGCACCCGTCGGTAGATGCGCCGTGCGGACAGCAGCACCAACGCGGCGCCGGCCAGGCAGGTGATGACTACGGTGATCGTCCCGTACGCCGAGGACGACACCTCCAGGCGGGCGCGTTCGCCCAACTCGACCCCGCTGGTGGTGACCAGCCGGACGTGCACCGGGAACCGACCGGACCGCAGCACCTCCACCGGCACCCGCACCAGGCGGTCGCCGCGCGCGGGCAGCTCGATGTCGGTCGAGTCCTTGACCACGATGCCCGGCGTGTCCTCGATGACGATCCGCACGGTGACCCGCACGTCGAGCCGGTTCTTGATCGACAGCGGGATCGGGCTGTCGCCGGAGCCGAGCAGGATCGGGCTGTTCGGCTCGGTCACCGTGACCTGGCCCTGCAACCCGTCGATCTGCTCACGGCCCACGGCCAGCGCGGCGCGCGCCCCGTCCTCGTTGCCGCGCCACGCGCCGGACACCGCGCGCAGCAGGCTCATCCGCAGCGGGTCGATCAGGTCGCCGGGGTCGGCCGACTCGGCGTCCTGCTGGCTCATCGCCTCCGTCAGCTGCTGGAGCTGCCGCCACGACTCCGAGACCGTCGCGGTCACCGAGGGCGGTACCTCGCGCGCGCCCGACTCGACCGGGTAGCTCAGCGCGGCCGTCTGCTCGGGCGGCGACGCCAGCAGCGACGGCAGGCCCACGGCCGTGGCGAAACCGCCCGCGACCAGCGACTTCGTCGTCTGGAGCAGGGTGTCGACCTCGCCGGTCGGCGCGTTCCACCGGCGTGGCGGCGCGATGACGACGTTCTGGCCGGTGCTCTGGAAACCGGCCCGGAAGGTGAGCGCGGCCAGCGCGTTCTGCACCGACACCGGCCGGGTCTCGCTCGGCGTGGTCACGCCCGCGACCGGCCGCGCCGTCGCCGCGCCCTGCAGCGCGTCGGACACCATGCCGTCGATGCGCACCGCCGTGACGGGCGCGCGTTCGGCCACGTCGAACCGGATCGGCCCGGTGCCGGGGGTGCCCGCGACGGCGGACTGGTCGAGCACGAGGGACGTGACGCCCTGGCCGGTCAGGTCCGACAGCGCCTGCTGGTCGAGCACGCCGTCCTCGGGCCAGGTCAGGCCCTGGGTCGGCTGCACGCCGAGGACCTGGCGGACCACCTCGGCGCCGTCGAGCGCGAGCTTGCCCAGGTCGGTGAGCCGGGCCCGGGACAGCGCGACGAGGTCGGCGTCCGCGTCGGGCAGCGCGATCACGCACCGCCCGGCGGCCAGCAGGCGCAGCCGCGTGAGCCACAGGTCGGCGCCGCTGCGGCCCTTGCCCGCGCCCTGCCCGCGCACCTCGTAGTCCCGGGTCATCGCCTCGACGGTGCGCAGCAGGTCCGGGTCGACCGCCAGGCACACGCCACCGGACAGCGGGCCGGCGGCCAGCGCCGACTCGTAGGCCATGAGCAGGCCGTACAGCCGCCCGCCCATGGACACCGAGCCGGCCAGCTCGTCGTCGGTGAGCACGGTCGGGTTGGTGCTGACCAGGCGCGGCCGGTCGGCCAGCGGCCACAGCAGGGTGAGCCTCGCGGGGTTCGCGGGCGGGGTCGGCGCCTGCCCGCCGGGCACCGCGAGCACCGGCAGCAGGGTGCTCAGCGCGGCCAGCCTGGCCCGTCCGCCGAAGTCGGGGACGCCGTTGATGTTGGCCAGGATCGGGTAGATGCCGGGTTCGGTGATCCGCAGCGAGGTGGGCCCGGTGCCGCCGAGCGGGACGGTCAGCCGGAACGGCTTCGACTCGTTGCGCTCCAGGCGGTCGGTGACCGGGGTGAAGTTCGGCTGCACGACCTCGGCGTCGGTCGGCTCGCGCAGCGCCTTGCGCACGTCGTCCTCGCCGGTCAGGGGGTCGCCGCGCTCCAGGCGCAGCTCGATGTCCTCCAGCAGCCGGTCACCGACGTTGACGACCTTGCCGGAGATGGTGATCGAGTCGGGGCCGTCCGAGGTGACCACGCGCGGGGTCATCTCCTCGACGTCCAGGCGCAGCCACACCTGCGACTGCTGGTCCGGTTGGCTCGACAGCGCCCTGGTCGCCCACACCTGGGTGGCGGGGGCGGGCCGGACGGGCAACCGCCCCCCGTCGACGGGGGCCGCCGGCGCCGCCGACGCCGTCGCCACGAGGAGGATCCCCGCCGCCGCTAGTGCGGACAGCAGCCGTTTCACGCCGACTCCGCTCCGTCCGTCTGGTACTCGGAGAGCAGTTCGGCGGCTCGGCGCACCAGTCGACGCTCGTCCGCGTAGGCGAGCCGGTCGTCCAGTTCGCCAAGGGGCACCCACGCCACCTCGGTGACCTCCACGTCTTCGTCGGAAAGCTCGCCGCCCAGCGCCTCCAGGAGGAAGTGGTGGACGGTCTTGTGCACCCGCCGGTCCTCGGCCACGAACCAGTAGTCGATCGAGCCGAGCGGGCGCAGCACCCTGCTATGAATACCCGTTTCCTCGGCGACCTCGCGCACCGCGGTCTGTTCCGCGGTCTCACCGGCCTCGATGTGGCCCTTCGGCAGCGACCACAGCAGCCGGCCGCGCCGGTCGAGCCGCCCGATGATCGCGGCGACGTGCTGCTCGAAGTCGAGCACCAGTCCGCCCGCCGACGTCTCGTCGACGGTCTTCAGCCGGCGACCGCGACGCCGGTTCCGGCGCCTCGGCTTGGGACCGCCGGAGCGACCGGACGACTGGGGCATGCCCTGATGGTAGTAGCGACCAGCGATTACGGGACGTGACAGGGAGGTAGCGAGTAGTGATCAACATCGCGGGGTGGCCGCGGACAAGTCGTTCGGGGTCCGCGCCGACGACCAGTAGGCTGGCTCCTCGTGTCCGGACCCGTCACCCCCACAGCCCCTTCTCCCGGGCAGGACAATGCCGTGGTGGAACTGCTGAGCGCCCTGCCCGTGGCCGATGAGCTGGCCGCCCGCTTCGCCGCGGCCGGTCACCGCCTGTACCTCGTGGGCGGCAGCGTGCGGGACGCCGTGCTCGGCCGGCTGTCCGGCGACCTCGACTTCACCACCGACGCCCGTCCGCCGCAGGTCATGGCGCTGCTCAAGGGCTGGGCGGACGCGATCTGGGACACCGGCATCGCGTTCGGCACGGTCGGCGCGACCAAGTACGGGCAGACCGTCGAGATCACCACGTTCCGCGCGGACAGCTACGACGGCGTGACCCGCAACCCCGAGGTGACGTTCGGCGACACCATCGAGGGCGACCTGGTCCGCCGGGACTTCACCGTCAACGCGATGGCCTACGACGTGGTGAACCGGCAGCTCATCGACCCGACCGGGGGTCGCGAGGCGCTGCGGGCGAGGACCCTGGACACCCCCGCGACCCCGCAGGAGTCGTTCTCCGACGACCCGCTGCGGATGCTGCGCGCGGCCCGGTTCGTGTCCCAGCTCGGCTTCGCCGTCGCGCCCCGCGTGCGCGAGGCGATGGCGGCCATGGCGGGTGAGCTGACCCGCATCACCGCCGAACGCGTGCAGGTGGAGCTGTCCAAGCTGCTCACCGGCGCGCACCCGCGCGCGGGCGTCGAGCTGATGGTCGAGGCCAAGCTCGCGGACGTGGTGCTGCCCGAGCTGCCCGCGATGAAGCTGGAGATCGACGAGCACCACCAGCACAAGGACGTGTTCCACCACTCGCTGGTCGTGCTCGACCAGGCCATCGACCTGGAGGACGGGCCGGAGCCGGACCTGGTCCTGCGGCTGGCCGCGCTGCTGCACGACATCGGCAAGCCGGACACCCGGCGGTTCGAGGAGGGCGGCGGGGTGTCGTTCCACCACCACGAGGTGGTCGGGGCGAAGATGGTCCGCAAGCGTTTGCGCGCCCTCAAGTACTCCAAGGAGATCATCGAGGACGTCGCTCAGCTCGTGTACCTCCACCTGCGCTTCCACGGCTACGGCAGCGGCGAGTGGACCGACTCGGCGGTGCGCCGGTACGTCACCGACGCCGAGCACCTGCTCCCCCGGCTGCACAAGCTGGTCCGCGCCGACTGCACCACGCGCAACCGCCGCAAGGCCAACGCGCTCCAGCGGACGTACGACGACCTGGAGCGCCGCATCGAGCGGATCGCCGCCGAGGAGGACCTCAAGCGGGTCCGGCCGGACCTCGACGGCAACGAGATCATGCGTCTGCTGGGCCTGCCACCGGGCCCGATGGTCGGCAAGGCGTGGAAGTTCCTCAAGGAGCTGCGCCTGGACCGCGGCCCGCTCGACCACGACGAGGCCATCGCGGAGCTGTTCGCGTGGGCGCGGTCGGAGGGCGTGGAGCCCCCGGCCGAGCCGAAACGTGACTAACACCAAGTGACCAATCTGGTCGGAATGGCTTGGCCAGTGACAGGCAGTTGCGACACCATGACTGTGTGCGTCAAACGCGCACTGGGGGTGGTGTCGCATGAACGCTTGGGGACTGTCCGAGGGGGGCACCCGGGCACAGGGGTTGGCCGAGCTGACCGACCGGCAGCGGGCCGTGCTCCGCTGCTTGGCCAGGGGGCTGGCGGACCACGAGATAGCGCGGGTCCTGGCGCTGAGCCAGCACCAGGTGGGGGCGGTGGTGTCGGAGATCCTGCGGGCGCTGCACCTGCGCGACCGGATGGCCGCGGTGGTCTACGCCCACGAGACGGGGATCATCCGGTTGCCGCTGCCCCGTTGAATGCCGCTGCTCCGCAGACGGCGGCTCGGTCGCCTGGAAGTCGACCGCTCGCGCCCTGATTCCCGACGATCGAAGAGCGTGATCGCCGGGAATGAGGACCCGAACGATCGACGCGACCTCGCGGGTCGGTTGGGTGGGGTCGGTCAGGTGGCTGGTTCGCGCTTGACGAGGAGCAGGTAGCCGGCCAGGCCCAGCAGGTAGGCCACCGCTGCGGCGAGCAGCAGGCCGGGTGACCGGCCGTCCAGCGGGACGACCGCCGCCGCGGCGGTGATGGCTGCCACCTGCGTGACGTTGAACAGCGTGTCGTACAGGGCGAACACCCGGCCGCGCACCTCGTCGCCGATGTCGCCCTGCACGGCCGCGTCCACGCACAGCTTCACCACCTGGCCGGCGAACGTCAGCAGGAACGACGCGGCCAGCGTGGTGGGCAGCGTCATGGGCAGGCCGAGGCCGAGCTGGGTGGCCGCGGCCAGCAGCAGCGCGCAGCAGACCGCCCCGCGCCGGCCGAGCAGGTCCACCACCCGGTCGGTGACCAGCCCCGCCAGCAGGATGCCCGCACCGCCGAAGACGGCGACCTCGCCCAGCCCCGCCATGCCCGCCTTGAACGGCCCGGCGTCGGTGAACGAGTTGCGCATCAGCAGCAGCGTGATCAGCAACGACGCCCCGAACCCGACCCGGTGCGCGAGCAGCGCCAGCAGGGCGGCGGCGACGCTGGGGGCGCGCCACGCGGCCCGTGCGCCGTCCAGCAGGCCCAGGGCGACGGCGGTGACGGTCCGGCTGGGCTCGTCCACCTCGTCGGGCCCGAGAGCGCCACGCGCGAAGCGGGAGGCCAGGAAGGCGGCGCCGAACGACCCGACGACCGCGAACGCCGTGGTCCAGGCCGAGCCGTCGTCACCGGAACCCAGCACCGACCGCAGCGCCACTGCGCAGCCCGCGCCGAGCACGGCGGTCAGCGCGCCGAGCGTGGCGGCGAACGCGTTCGCCTCGACCAGGTGATCGCCCTCGACCACGTGCGGCAGGGACGCGGACAGACCGGAGCCGACGAACCGGCTCACCCCGGTGACGAACAGCGCCGAGGCGTACAGCGGCACCCCGCCCAGCCCGAGGCCGACGGCCGTCGCGGTGAGCAGGACGAAGACGGCGCGCGTGAGGTTCGCCACCACCAGCACCCGGCGGCGGTCCCACCGGTCCAGCAGCGCGCCCGCGAACGGACCGACCACGGAGTACGGGAGCAGCAGCACGGCGAACCCGGCCGCGACGGCGAGCGGGTCGGCGTGGCGCTCGGGGTTGAACAGGACGGCGCCGGCGAGGCCCGCCTGGAACAGGCCGTCACCCCACTGGGCCGCCAGCCGGGAGGCCAGCAACCTGCGGAAGTCCTCCACCGCGAGGAGCTTCCGCACACCGAGGTGGTGCTTCGCCGCAGTGGTGCCGGCAGTGTTCACCCGCTGAGCCTATGCCTCCCGGGGCGCGGACCACGAAGGCCGGACCCGCGTGGGGTCCGGCCTCCCTGGTGCCAGGCGCCCGGTCGCCTCTCGGCGGAGGGCACTACGCGGCTCCAGCCGGACGGTATTCCGCGTAGGCGTTTCAGTGGGCCCGGGGGACTCGATGGCGCCTGACGGTCACTACAACGAACACCGTATCCCGGATGTTCCACGAGCGCGGATGTGCGTCCCACCGGTCCGCGCGCTTCGTCTGGGATCATGGGTGCGTGCGCCCTGATGCCGACGTCGAACCGGGTTCCCTGCTGGTCGCGGCACCGACTCTGACCGACCCCAACTTCCGCCGGACCGTCGTCTACGTCATCGACCACCGCGACGAGGGCAGCCTCGGCGTGGTGCTGAACCGACCGAGCGAGGTGGCCGTCCACGACGTGCTGCCCGCGTGGGGGCCGCACGTGAGCCGCCCGCAGGCCGTCTACATCGGCGGGCCGGTGGAGCAGAAGACGGCGTTGTGCCTGGCCGCGCTGCGCACCGGCGAGGACCTGGCGTCACTCGAAGGCGTGGTCGGCGTGCACGGTCCGGTGGCGTTGGTCGACCTGGACGCCGACCCGGACGTGCTGGTGGCGAAGGTGCGCGGGATGCGCGTGTTCGCGGGCTACTCGGGCTGGGGCGAGGGCCAGCTGGGCAACGAGGTCGGCCGCGGCGACTGGATCGTGGTCAAGGGCCTGCCCGACGACGTGCTCACACCGCCGAACGTCGACCTGTGGGGCCGGGTGCTGCGCCGCCAGGGCATGCCGACCGCCTTGATGGCCACGTTCCCCACCGACATCCGCCGCAACTGACCCCCGCGCCCCGCGAGGTCGCGTCGATCGTTCGGGTCCTCATTCGCGGCGATCACGCTTTTCGATCGTCGGGAATCAGGGCGCGAGCGGTCGACTTCCAGGCGACCGAGCCGCCGTCTGCGGAGCAGCGGCAATTCAACACAGCTCAGGCGCGCGTGAGGACGCCGCACCCGCCGCCGGCGCCGGAGCACGCGCAGCCGCCGCACCCGGCCGGCTCCTGCTCGGGCAACGCCTCGGCGGCCCGGTGGCCCAGCACGCCGCCCGCACCGGCGACGACGATGCTGCCGACCAGCCCGACCAGGCCGATGACCAGGGCCAACGCCGGGTTCACCGCCGCGGCGAGGGCCGCGACGAGCGCGATCACGCCGGCGGCCAGGTTGGGCACGCCGGCGATCTTGTTGGCCAGCGCGAACGTGTCGTCGTCGCGGAGCGTGGCCTTGGTGCGCACGCCGAAGAAGCGGTTGCGGTGCAGGAGGCCCCGCACGCCCAGGAAACCGACCGTTCCGAAGGCGACGCCGATCAGACCCAGCACCACGGGCAGCACGATGTTCACCCTGACGAGGGTAGGCGCGTCCCTCGATCTTGGTCGAGCCACCCCGCTTCACCCGAAGGTGTCCTTACGCACCTCGGGACGGGATCGGGAGGCTCATCGGCATGCGACTCCGATCTCTGGTGGCGGGCGCGGTGGCCGCCGCCGTGCTCGTCCCGACCGCCCCGGCCGCCTCCGCCGCGCCGCCAGTCCGCTTCCTCGGCCAGACGACCCTCCCGCACGCCCTGCAGTTCGAGGGCACGACGGTCGGCGGCCTGTCCGGCATCGACCGCGACCCCACCACCGGCGAGTACGTCATGATCAGCGACGACCGCTCGTACACCAACCCGGCCCGCTTCTACACCGCCGCCGTGGAGGTCGACGCCTCCGGCGTGCACGACGTCCGCCTCACCGGCACGCACGCGCTGCGCCACCAGGACGGCGGCACCTACTCGTCGCCACCGCTGGACGACGGACGCGCGGTGGACCCCGAGGAGATCCGGGTCGACCCGGTGACCGGCGACTACTGGTGGAGCCAGGAGGGCGAGCGGCCCAAGACCGAGGGACCGGTCGTCGTGCAGCCGTCCATCCAGCAGGCCCACCGCGACGGCGGCTACGCGGGCACCCTGCCGCTGCCGGAGAACTACGCGATCACCGCCGACCGCGGCCCGCGCCGCAACCTCGCCCTCGAAGCGATCGCGTTCTCGGCCGGCGGCAGCCTCCTGACCAGCGTGGTCGAGGGTCCGCTCCTCCAGGACGGCGACCTGCCGACCGCCGACCGGGGCGCGCTGACCCGCCTCACCGTGCAGACCCGCGACGGCCGGGTGCTCGCCCAGCACGCCTACCCGCTGGAGCCGCTGTTCGCGGAGCCCGAGCCCGGACCGTGGGGCCCGGACACGGGCGTGCCCGCGATCCTGGCCGACCCGACCGTGCCCGGCCGCTACTACGCGCTTGAACGCAGCTGGGTGCCCGGCGCGGACTACAAGGTGCGCCTGTTCCGGGTCGACCTGGCGGGCGCGACGGACGTGCGCGACCAGGACGTCCTCGCCGCCGACGTGCGCCCGGTGCGCAAGAAGCTGCTGGCCGACCTGGACGACTTCCCGCTGCCCGTGATCGACAACGTCGAGGGCCTCACCTGGGGACCGCGGCTGGCCTCCGGCGAGCGCACCTTGCTGCTGGTCAGCGACGACAACTTCGCCGCCGAGGAGTTCACCCGATTCATCGCGCTTGCGCTGCGCTGATACCGTTGACGACATGAGCAAGGCCCGCCTGCTCCTTAGCTAGCCGCGCAGACCCCGCCAGCCGGGTCCGCGCGGCAACCCCTCATGCCCTTCGGGCTGGGGGGTTTCGTCATGTCAGGGGCAGGTACCGATGGAGAGGGACATCCCGATGAGCACCGACGCGGCGGACGCGACGCCCGCCTACCGCTACACCGCCGAGCTGGCGGGCGAGATCGAGCGCCGCTGGCAGCAGCACTGGGAGGAGCAGGGCACCTTCCACGCGCCGAACCCGGTCGGACCGCTCAAGGGCGACGTGCCCGACGACAAGCTGTTCGTGCAGGACATGTTCCCGTACCCGTCGGGCGCGGGCCTGCACGTGGGACACCCGCTGGGCTTCATCGGCACCGACGTGTTCGCCCGGTACCACCGGATGAACGGCCGCAACGTGCTGCACACGATGGGCTTCGACGCGTTCGGCCTGCCCGCCGAGCAGTACGCCGTGCAGACCGGCCAGCACCCGCGCAAGACCACCGAGGACAACATCAAGACCTACCTGCGGCAGATCCGCAGGCTGGGCCTGGGCCACGACGAGCGCCGGCGCATCTCCACCATCGACCCGGACTACTACAAGTGGACCCAGTGGATCTTCCTGCAGATCTTCAACTCCTGGTACGACCCGGCCGCGGGCAGGGCCCGGCCGATCGCGGAGCTGGAGGCGCAGTTCGCCTCGGGTGAGCGGGCCACGCCGGACGCGCCGTGGGCCGAGCTGAGCCGTCCGGAGCGGGAGAAGCTGCTGGGGCAGCACCGCCTGGTGTACCTGTCCGAGGCGCCGGTGAACTGGTGCCCCGGCCTGGGCACCGTGCTGGCCAACGAGGAGGTCACCGCGGAGGGCCGCAGCGAGCGCGGCAACTTCCCGGTGTTCCGGCGCTCGCTGCGCCAGTGGATGATGCGGATCACCGCGTACTCCGACCGGCTGATCGACGACCTGGACCGGCTGGACTGGCCGGACAAGATCAAGGCGATGCAGCGCAACTGGATCGGGCGCTCGCACGGCGCCCGGGTCAAGTTCGCGGTCGTCGGGCACGAGGGCGTCGACGTCGAGGTGTTCACCACCCGGCCGGACACGCTGTTCGGCGCGACGTACATGGTGCTGGCGCCCGAGCACCCGCTGGTGGACGCGATCGCGTCCGAGGAGCAGGCCGGCGCGGTCGCCGCGTACCGCGCCGAGGTGTCCCGCAAGTCCGAGCTGGACCGGCAGGAGAACAAGGAGAAGACCGGCGTCTTCACCGGCGCGCACGCCACGAACCCGGTCAACGGCGCGCGCATCCCGGTGTACGTGGCGGACTACGTGCTGATGGGCTACGGCACCGGCGCGATCATGGCGGTGCCGGGCCAGGACCAGCGCGACTGGGACTTCGCCAAGGCGTTCGACCTGCCGATCGTCCGGACCGTGCAGCCGCCCGCGGACTTCGAGGGCGACGCGTACACGGGCACCGGGCCCGCGGTGAACTCCAGCCACCCGGACAGCGTCGACCTGGACGGCCTGGACGTCGACGAGGCCAAGAAGAAGATCATCGCCTGGCTGGAGGAGCAGGGCCGGGGCGAGGGCACCGTCCAGTTCAAGCTGCGCGACTGGCTGTTCTCGCGGCAGCGGTACTGGGGCGAGCCGTTCCCGATCGTCTACGACGCCGACGGCACGCCGATCGCGGTGCCGGAGTCGATGCTGCCGATCGAGCTGCCCGACGTGGACGACTACTCGCCGCGGACGTTCGACCCGGACGACGCGAACTCCGAGCCGTCGCCGCCGCTGTCGCGCGCCGAGGACTGGGTCACCGTCGAGCTGGACCTGGGCGACGGGCCGCGGCAGTACCGGCGCGAGACCAACACCATGCCCAACTGGGCGGGTTCGTGCTGGTACCAGCTGCGGTACGTGGACCCGACGGACCCGGACCGGTTCGTCGACGCGGAGAACGAGCGGTACTGGCTGGGCCCGCGCCCGGCCGAGCACGGTGCGTCCGACCCGGGCGGTGTCGACCTGTACATCGGCGGGGTGGAGCACGCGGTGCTGCACCTGCTGTACGCGCGGTTCTGGCAGAAGGTGCTGTTCGACCTGGGCCACGTGTCCGGTGACGAGCCGTACCGGCGGCTGTTCAACCAGGGCTACATCGAGGCGTACGCCTACCGCGACTCGCGCGGCACCCCCGTGCCCGCCGAGGAGGTGGAGGAGCGCGACGGCAAGTACTTCTTCGAGGGCGAAGAGGTGCGTCGCGAGTACGGCAAGATGGGCAAGAGCCTGAAGAACGTCGTGACGCCGGACGACATGTGCGACCGGTACGGCGCGGACACGTTCCGGCTGTACGAGATGTCGATGGGCCCGATGGACGTCTCGCGGCCGTGGGCGACCAAGGACGTCGTCGGCGCGCAGCGGTTCCTGCAGCGGCTGTGGCGCAACCTCGTCGACGAGACCACGGGCGAGCTGCGGGTCACCGACGAGGCGCCGGGTGACGAAGCGCTGCGGCTGCTGCACAGGACGATCGCGGGCGTGCACGACGACTTCGCGAACCTGCGCTACAACACGGCGGGCGCGAAGCTGATCGAGCTGAACAACCACGTGACCAAGCACTTCCCGGGCGGCGCACCGCGCGTGCTGGCCGAGCCGATGGTGCTGATGCTGGCCCCGCTGAGCCCGCACGTCGCCGAGGAGCTGTGGTCGCGGCTGGGCCACACCGACTCGCTGGCCCACGGCCCGTTCCCGGCCGCGGACGAGAAGTACCTGGTCGAGGACACGGTGGAGTACCCGATCCAGGTCAACGGCAAGGTGAAGGCGCGGGTGCAGGTGCCCGCGTCGGCGTCGTCGGACGAGGTGCAGGCCGCGGCCCTGGCCGACGAGAAGGTGGCCGAGCTGCTGAACGGCGGCACGCCGCGCAAGGTGATCGTGGTGCCGGGCCGGCTGGTCAACGTGGTGCTGTAGGGGAACCGGACGGATCGTTCACGGACGGGGCAACCGGGCGGCCACTTCGGCCATCGCGTCGAGCAGGTCCGGCTCGACGCGCCCGGTTGCCCGTTCGGCCGGGTCCAGCGCCCCTGCGCACTGGTCGTGCGCCTGCGGGTGGGGCCCGGCTACGGACGGGGCAGCTGGGCGGCCACCTCGGTCATCGCGTCGAGCAGGTCCGGCTCGACGTGGCCGGTCGCGGGTTCGGACTCCGCGATCGTGATCGTCGTGTCCTTGGTCTCCGACCAGTAGTGCTCGGCGGTGAAGTGGACGTCCGGCAGGCCGACGAGGCCGCCGCTCAACGGCTTCACGTCACCGGAACCCGCCACGTCGACGACCCGGTCGAACTGCCTGGCCTGGTTGCGGCCCGGGAAGGTCACCCACACCACGGAGACGACGGCGGCGTTGCCCGCCTGGTCACCGACGGCCATGAGCAGGCGGTCCAGCGCGGCGCACGGCGTCTGCGCGAAGAACTCGCGCACCTGGCCGAACGAGTTGTCCAGGCAGTCGAGCTCCTGCTTGACCGCCTGCTTGCTGATCCCGACGCCGAGGTGGCTCATCGCGCCTTGGGCGTCACCGCCCACGGCCGCGCGCTTGGCGTCCCACTTGCGCACGCTGATGCTCTCCACCGGGGCCGCACCGCCGCCACCGCTCGCGCCCGAGTTCAGCGCGGCACCACCGGCGCCGCCCGCGCCCGCGAGGACGACGAGCACCGCGGCCACCAGCGCGACCCCGCCGGATCCCTTGTCGGAACTCTTGCCCGCCACCATCCCCCCGCCCCGAGACGTTCTCGCCGTGCGGCCCACCCATGCAACCCGTCCGAGCGCCCGTGGTTGCGGGCTGAACGCGAAAAGCGCTCGAACGGACCAGCAGGTATGCCCGGAAGTCGCACTTCACCGTTGCGGAGGGAGACCCATCTCGCCCAGGATCTGCGCCAGCATGGAGTCGAACAGGGGCTCGGGGTTGGACACCGCGAACGGGAAGCGGCCGAAGACCTCCAGGGCCACGTGACCGTAGATGCGCACCCACGACTGCGTGACGTGGTAGACCGCGCCGAGCGGCAGCACCCGCTCGTCGACCTCGACCCCGCGGTCGGTGACGCTGGCGAGCAGCACCTTCTGGAACGCCGCCAGGTCGGCGTGCAGGTCCTCCGGCACGTCGTCACCGAGTCCCTCCGGCAGCGGGTGGCTCGCGATCAGCCTGCCCGCGAGCTCCAGGAACACCCGGCCGAACTGGTCACCGACCTGGCTGTGGTCCTCGCCTGGGGCGCACGGGGCCAGCGCGTCCTCGGTCGAGGCGAACACCAGCGTGAACTCCTGCGGGTGCGCGAGGGCCCAGCGGCGGAAGCCCCGGCACACCGCGTACACCTGCGCGTTCACGTCGTGCTCGTCGATGCCGTCCAGGTCGGCGTCGAGCTTCGCGGCGAGGTCGGTGCAGATGTCCTCCGCGAGCCGGCGGAGCAGGTCCTCGCGCGAGTCGTAGTACCGGTACAACGCCGGGGCGGTGATGCCGACCTCGCGTGCGATGGCACGCAGAGTGACGGCGTCCCGGCCGTGCTTCACGAGCAGGGCACGGGCCTGTCGCCGGATCTCACGCTCGGTCTCAGCGCGTAGCCTCTCTCGGCGAGTGGCCTCGGTCATATGTCACCCAATCCGGTTGTAAACGGTGTTCACCGGGTATAACTTTCGGGCGCTTGAGTGAACGGTGTTTACGAAGTTGACGCCATTCACGCCACGGTAGCCCATTTGCCCGGGAGGACGCGTGTTCGCGAAGTGGGGCTCGCTGGCGCACCGCCGCAGGTGGGCGGTGTTGATCGTGACGGTCACCCTGGCGGTGGTCGGCGGCGTCTGGGGGCTGGGCGTGTTCGACCGGCTCAGCCAGGGCGGCTACGAAGCGCCCACGAGCGAGGCCGCGCGGGCCAACGAGGTCGCGCAGGACGCGTTCGGCCGGCAGGGCGGTGACGTCCTGGTGGTCTACGACACCACGGACCCCGCCCGGCTCCAGCAGATCGCCGCCCAGCTGTCCGGCCTGCCGACCGACGCCGTGCTGAAGGTGCAGCCGCCGTACCCGTCACCGGAGAGCGGCAAGTCGCTCGTGGTGATCACGCTGCGCTCGGGCGACTCGAACGCGCAGATCAAGCAGTACGAGCAGATCGTCGACCAGCTCCCGGTCGACGGGCTGGAGACGCAGGTCGGCGGGCTGGTGCCGACCCAGAAGGCGATCAGCGACATGTCCGCCTCCGACCTGACCAAGGCCGAGGCCGTCTCGCTGCCGATCGTGCTGGTGCTGCTCATCGTCATCTTCGGCGGCCTGGTCGCGGCGTCGCTGCCGGTGCTGGTCGGCGGCCTGGCGATCATGGGGTCGCTGGGCGTGCTGCACGCCGTGTCGCTGGTCGCGGACGTGAACTCGTTCGCGGTCAACGTGGCCAGCCTGCTCGGCCTCGGCATGGCGATCGACTACGGGCTGTTCATGGTCGGCCGGTTCCGCGAGGAGCTGGCCGCCGGGCGGGACACCCCGGACGCCGTGCGCCGGACGGTCATGTCGGCCGGGCGCACCGTGCTGTTCTCCGCGACCCTGCTGGTGATCGCGCTGGCCGGGCTCCTGCTGTTCCCGCACGGCTTCCTGAAGTCCCTGAGCTACGGCGGCATGTCCGCGGTGGCGATCGCGGCGGTCGTCTCGCTGACCCTGCTCCCCGCCCTGCTGGCGGTCCTCGGCCACCGCGTCGACAAGCTCGCCGTGCCGTGGCGCAAGGGCAAAGTCCCGTCGGAGGCCGGCTGGCGGCGGCTCGCCGGTCGCGTGATGAAGCGCCCGGTGCTGTTCGCGCTGCCGATCGTGCTGGTGCTGCTGGCCCTCGGCTCGCCGTTCCTGGGCGTGAAGTTCGGCGAGGTCACCGAGAAGGTGCTGCCCGAGGGCAACCCGGCGCGCGTCGCCGCCGAGACGATCAACTCCGACTTCGCCGCGCTGTCCAACTCCGGCTTCAAGGTCGTGGTGACCGGTGACCCGTCGCCCGCCGACGTGCAGGCGTTCGTCGCGGACCTCGGCGCGGTGCCCGGTGTCGGTGACGCGCAGGTCGCGGCCGAGCCCGCCGGCGGCGTGTGGCTGATCAACGCCGGGCTGGACCACGACGCGCTGAGCAACGAGTCCAAGCAGGCGCTGAAGGACGTGCGGGCGCTGGCCGGGCCCGGTGACGAGGTGCTCGTCGGCGGCACGACGGCGATGGTGTCCGACAGCCTCGACGCCATCGCGGACAAGCTGCCGCTGATGATCGGGCTGCTGGTCGGCGCGACGTTCGTGCTGATGTTCCTGGCGTTCGGCTCGGTGCTGCTGCCGATCAAGGCCGTGGTGATGAGCGCGCTGAGCCTGTCGGCCACGTTCGGCGTGCTGGTGTGGGTGTTCCAGGACGGGCACGGCGCGTCGCTGCTCGGCGTCACGCCCGCGCCGCTGGAGTCCGGGATCGTGGTGCTGATGGCGGCCGTGGTCTTCGGGTTGTCCACCGACTACGAGGTGTTCCTCCTGTCCCGCATGGTCGAGGCGCGCGGTCGCGGCGCGACGACCGAGGAGGCGGTGAGCGCGGGCCTCGCGAAGACCGGCCGGGTGATCACGGCGGCCGCGCTGCTGCTCATCGTGGTGACCGGCGCGTTCGCGTTCTCGCAGATCACCATGATGCGGTTCGTCGGCGTGGGCATGATCCTGGCGCTCGCGCTGGACGCCACGGTGGTGCGGATGCTGCTCGTGCCGGCCGTGATGCGGATGCTCGGCAACGCCGCGTGGTGGGCTCCGGGGCCGCTGCGGCGGATCCAGGAGCGGATGGCGATCCACGAGGAGGCGCCGGCGGAGGACGAGCGCGCCCGCGGCGACGGCGGACCGGCCAAGGCCCCGCAGCGCGTCTAGTCCCTACAGCCCGTCTAGTCCTCGTCGGCTGGTTCGAAGGCGATGGCCGTGGCCGCGAAGCCGTGGCCGTCGTCGTCCAGCCCGCTCAGCTGGAACGTGTCGAGCACCTTGTTGTCCCGGCTGTCGAGCACGGTCGCGGTGTTGCCCGCGGACAGGAACACGCGGCGGTCGCCGGGCGCGATGGCGAGGGTCTTCGCCTTGAGCCGCAACGTCCTGGTGGTGCGGGTGGTGGTGTCGAGGACGGCGACGCGGCGCTTCAGCGCGACGTAGACCCGCCGCCCGTCCGGGGTGACCGCGATGCTGCCCGCGCCCTTGCCGACCGGCTTCGACCAGCGCACCTCGTCGGTGCGCGGGTCGATCATGGACACCGTGCCCTCGCCCTCGCCCACGTCGAGCGAGCTGACGTAGACCGCGGTGCCGTCCGCGCTGATCGCGACCTGCTGCGGCATCCCGGGGACGTCGATGGCGGTCTTCGGGCTGGCGGTCGCGGTGTCCAGGACGCTGACCGTGCCGTCCTGCGCGTTGGCCACGTAGAGCCGGCGGCCGTCGGGCGTGATCGCGAGGCCCTGCGGCTGGCCGCCCGCCTTGATCGCGGCGACCAGGCGGAACGACGCCGGGTCGATCACCGCCACCGCGCCGCTGCCGGTGACGTAGAGCCGCTTTCCGTCCGGGCGCAGCACCGCCTGCGCGAGCTGCGCGCGGGTCTCGATGCGGCCGACGACCTTGCCCGCCACCGGGTCCACCGCCGTGACGACGCCCGCCCAGCCGTTGACCACGTACACCCGGTCACCGCCCGGCCCGACCGCCGCACCCGTCGTCCACGCGCCGGTGTTCACGCTCCCGACGGCCCGGCCGTCGGAGGTGTCGAGGACCTGCACCCGGCCGCTGTGCGCGACCACGTAGGCGCGTGGTGCCGGTGTGCCCGAGGTGACGACGACCTGCGACCGCTCCTGACCCGCGGCCGAGAGCGCGGCGGCGAGGAGGACAGCGGCGGTGCCGAGGGTTGCGGTACGTCGTCGTCCCCACATGGCTGGATGGGAACACCGCCGTGCGGTCGGATTCCACCGCGGTCCTACGGACGTGTGCCATTTGTGCCGGACCGGGTGAAGGCGTCCTGGCTGCCGCCCGCGACGGCGGAACGGGCGGCAACGGCGGCGGTGCGCCCGGCGCCGGTCGCTCGGGGGGCGAAACGACCGACGCCGGACCCCTGCCGGTGCCGAAGCACCGGTGGTCGTACCCCGACGACGTAGACCTCTACACCAGGTTGACGCAGTCCGGGCCGTTTTGGATCCCGAGAGCTACGAATCAGCCGAAATTCGACGAGTTGCCACCAGCTTGGCGTAACGGGTGCCCGCCGTCAGGAGGACGAGACCCGCGCCGATGAACGCGAGGACGCGGGCGACGCCGTCCAAAGCGGCCATGTCGAACAGGACCAACTTCGCCACCGCGGCCCCGACCAGCACCAACCCGGCCACCCGCAGGGGCTTCCGGTCGATGCCGCGCACCAGGAGCACCAGCGCGGCGACCGTCCACGACACCGTCACGATCGAGTGACCGAAGAGGAATCCGGTCACGTCCTGCGACACCAGCAGCGCACCGCACAGCACGACCCCGGCCGCGGCGTACAGCAGCACGACCCCCGCCGCGATCCACGGCAACGGCTGCCTGCCCAGCAGGCGCAGGCTCGTCGCCGCCCACGGCAGCACGACCGCGAGGACGCCGAGGACCAGCGCGGTCAGCACGCCGGACACCAGGAACCCGGCGGAGTCCGTGCCCCACGGCTCCTCCCACAGCAGTCGCGGCGGCACCGCGTCGGACGTGGTGAGCACGAACCCGATGACACCGAACACAAGGGACGCGAGCAGCGGACCACGGGATGCGAGGGCCTTGCCCAGGAACGCCAGCAGCAGGGCTTCGGCCAGCACGACCGCGGCGCGCGTGCTGCCGTCGAAGGTCAGCGCGGTCGCCTGGAACAGCGCGAACACACCGACCGCGCCGACCGCCGCGGTGAAGTTCCGCGGCAGCGGACGCCGTCCGACCGCCCACAGCGCCAGCATGATCACCGCGACCGCGCCCGCGACACCCGCGCCGAGGAGCCGGTCGAGGACGGCGGTGGTGAGCAGGGCGGGCAGCGGCGAGCCGACGGCGAGGGCGACCGCGGTGACGTCACCGGGCCGGACCCTGATCGTGAGCACCGCGGTCGCCACGCCGATCACGGCGGCCAGCAAGGAGATCCCGGCCAGCGCGTACTGGTCGGTGCGGCCGATGACCAGGACCGAGGCGATCAGCGGAGGAACGCCGGCGGTGACGGCGAGCCACGACCAGTCCCGCTTGATGTGCACCGGGCTCGCCGCGATCTTCAGGACCAGCAGGAACCCGACGAGCAGCGGCGTGAACCCCTCGGTGAGCACGGGCGCGCACACGGCGCAGGCCGCCACCACGCCGACGGCCAGGACGGCCGAGTCCCACCGCAGCGCGAGCAGCAGCCCTCCGGCCGCGACGAGCAGACCCGCGGCCAGACCGCCGCCCTCGGGCAGGTACTCGTAGATCGAGGTGGCCGCGATGACGTCCAGGTAGAGCACCGCGATGCCGGTGGCGGCCAGGGCGAACGCGCCGGTGCGACCGGCCGGGGTGCGGTGCAGCCACAGGCCGAGGCCGACGAGCACACCGCCCAGCGCCGCGCCGCCGAGGACGCGGGGCAGCGGGCCGAGGTAGCCGCGCTGGACGGCCAGGACCAGCAGCAGGACGACGCCGAGCAGCGTGACCGCGCCGCCGACCCAGGCGAGCAGCTTGCTGCCCGCGCCGTCCTTGGCGAGGCGGTCGAAGAGCGTGGGGCCGGCCGGCGGAGGGGGCGGCGGCGGCCAGTGGGGCGACGGCGTGCCCCAGCCCGGACCGCCCTGCCGGGACGGGTACGGGGTCGGGCCGACCTGCTGACCCGGCCACTGACCGGGGTGGGTCGGCTGCGCGGACTGGATCGGCCGGCCCGGGTGGAAGGGCGCGGGGCCGGCGGGTTGCGGTGCGGTCCCGGCCGGTCGCGGTTCGGGCCGCGCCGTCGGGGCGGCCGGGTGGTCGGGCGCGCTCGGCTCGGCGGTCGCGGGTGCGTCGGTCACCGCCGTGGCCGGGACGGCTGCGTCGGCGGCCGGCTCGCTGTCGGCAGGCTTGGTGGTGGCCGGGTCGGCGGCTGCGTCGGTGACGGGCGGGTCGGTGGCGGCCGGGTTCGCGGGGGTCTGGTCGGTGGCGGTTCTGTCGGTGGCGGGTGGTGCGGACGCCGTCGCCACCGCCTGCGCGCCGCCGACCCGGTGCAGCTCCTGACCCACCGCCTCCAGGCGACGGCCCAGGTGGCCGAGTTCGTCTGCCAGCCTCATCAGGGGGTCCTGCCCCAGCCCTATACCGGTCATGTGACCAGGGTCGCCCGATTCGGGTGTATCCGGCATCCGTACCACTACTCAGACCGGGTGCCGAACCGGTCACGGCGGGCGCGGTCTCTGGCACAGTCGTCGGCGTGACTGTCCTCGTGCTCGGTTCGGCCAACGCGGACCTCGTCGTGCCGGTCCCCCGCCGTCCCGCGGGCGGTGAGACGGTGCTCGGCGGCGACACCGTCGTCCTGCCCGGGGGCAAGGGCGCGAACACGGCCGTGGCCGCCGCCCGGCTGGGCGCGTCGGTCGCGCTCGTCGGCGCGGTGGGCGCGGACCAGTACGGGGAGCTGCTGCTCGACTCGCTGTCGTCGTCCGGCGTCCGCACCGACTTCGTGCGCAGGTCGTCCCGGCCCACCGGCCTGGCCTACATCACCGTCACGCCCGACGGGGAGAACTCGATCGTCGTCGCGCCCGGCGCGAACTCGGACCTCGGTGTGTCCGATGTGGACGCCCTGACCTGGGACGACGTGTCGGTGCTGGTGTGCTCGCTGGAGGTGCCGGTGCCGACGGTGTCGCACGCCGTGCGGACGGCCGCGGCCCGGGGCGTGCGGCCGGTGCTGAACCTGTCGCCGGTGGTCGAGGTGCCCGCGGAGACGCTGGCCCTGCTCGACCCGCTGATCGTGAACGAGCACGAGGCGGCGTCGCTGGCGTCGTCGTTCGACGGCCTGCTCGACCTAGGCCCGAGGTCCGCCGTGGTCACGCTGGGCGCTCGCGGCGCGGCCGTCGTCACGCCCTCCGGCGTGGTGGAGGTGCAGGCCCCTGCAGTGTCCGTTGTGGACACGACGGGTGCCGGCGACGCGTTCGCCGGCGCGTTGGCGTTCGGCCTGGCGTCCGGCTCCGAGCTGCCGGAAGCCGCCGCGTTCGCCGCGCGCGTGGCCGCGCTGTCGGTGACGTCGTCGGGCGCGCAACCGTCGTACCCGACCCTGGAGCAGGTGCGGGGGATCGGGTGACGTCGGCCGGGGTAGCGGGTTCCGGCCCGGTGGCGTTGGCTCGGTCTACGCGGTTCGTCGACTCGGAGGGTATGGTCTAGACCATGTCGACTGCACGGCTGAGCGGTGTCGGGGTCAGTTCCGGTCGGGCTTCCGGGCCGGTGGTCCGGGTGGCCGAACCCCTGGGTGAACCACCGGCCGGGCCCGCGCCCGCGGACCCGCAGGCCGAGGCGGCGCGGATCGCGCCCGCCGCGGAGGTGGTCGCGGCGCGGCTGCGGGAGCGGGCCGCCGCCGCGAGCGGTGACGCCAAGGACGTGCTGGAGACGACCGCCGCGATGGCGTCCGACCCGGCGTTGCTGTCGCAGTCGGAGAAGCTGGTCACGTCCGACGCGCTGCCCGCCGCACGGGCGGTGCACCAGGCCGCCGCCGGGTTCATCTCCGCCCTGGAGGCGGCCGGCGGGTACATGGCCGAACGCGCGCGGGACGTCCGCGACGTGCGCGACCGGCTGGTGGCCGAGCTGCTCGGCGTGGCCGCGCCCGGCGTGCCGCCGCTGGCCTCGCCGTCCGTGCTGGTGGCCCGCGACCTCGCACCCGCCGACACCGCCGGGCTCGACCCGGCCAAGGTGCTGGCCCTGGTCACCGAGGAGGGCGGGCCGACCTCGCACACCGCGATCCTGGCCCGGTCGCTCGGCATCCCGGCCGTGGTCGCGTGCCGCGGCGTGCTGGACCTGGACGTGCCGGCGCTGCTCGTGGACGGCGACACCGGTGTGGTGCAGCCGTCCGACGGCACGGTCCGGGCCGCGCACGTCGCCGGTCGCGCGGAGTGGAACGGCGTCGGCGCGCTGCGCGACGGCTACCGGGTGAAGGTGCTGGGCAACGTCGGCTCGCCCGCCGACGCGGTGGCCGCGGCCGCCGGTGGCGCGGAGGGCGTCGGCCTGTTCCGGACCGAGTTCTGCTTCCTGTCGGCGGCCTCGGAACCGTCGGTCGAGGAGCAGCGCGAGGCGTACGCGGCGGTGCTCGCGCCGTTCGCGGGCAAGCCCGTGGTGGTGCGCACGCTGGACGCGGGCGCGGACAAGCCGCTGCCGTTCCTGGCGCCCGAGCCGGAGCCGAACCCGGCGCTGGGCGTGCGCGGCCTGCGGGTCGCCTTCGACCGCCCGGACGTGCTGGAGCGCCAGCTGGAGGCGATCGCCTTGGCCGCCGCGGACACCGGCGCCGAGGTGTCGGTGATGGCGCCGATGGTCGCCACCGCCGCCGAGGCCGCGTGGTTCGTGGAACGGGCGCGGGCCGCGAACCTGCGGCGGGCCGGCGTGATGATCGAGATCCCGGCGGCGGCGCTGCTCGCCCGGGAGATCCTGGCCGTGGTCGACTTCGTGTCGATCGGCACCAACGACCTGGCGCAGTACGTGTTCGCGGCGGACCGGCAGGTCGGCGCGGTGGCCGCGCTCAACGACCCGTGGCAGCCCGCCCTGCTCCGGCTGGTCGAGCTGGTAGGCGCCGCGGGCACGGCCGCGGGCAAGCCGGTGGGCGTCTGCGGTGAGGCCGCCGCCGACCCGCTGCTGGCGTGCGTGCTGACCGGGTTGGGCGTGACGAGCCTGTCGATGAACCACACGGCGCTGGCGGGCGTGGGCGCGAAGCTCGCGTCGACCAGCTTCGACCTGTGCCAACTGGCCGCCCGGGGCGCGGTGGCCGCCGCGGACCCGGCGTCGGCCAAGCTGGCCGCCCGCGCGCCGCATTGATTGCCGGTATTGATGGCCGCTGCTCCGCAGACGGCGGCGAGGTCGCCTGGAAGTCGGTCGTTCGCGCCCTGAGTCCCGGCGATCGAAGAGCGTGATCGCCGGGAATGAGGACCCGAACGACC
>NZ_JBFAAX010000003.1:28403-68498 GCF_040639995.1 Actinosynnema sp. NPDC023658
GCGCTAACCCGCGAACGGGGGCCCGTACCCCCCGACGCGACCTCGCGTGGTGGTCGGGGATGGGATGGGGAAAACCGACGCGACCTCGCGTGGTGGTCGAGGGATGAGGGTGCGGAAGACGGGTGCGCACTCGCGTTGGGGCGGGTCAGGCGACGGCGTCCAGCAGGGCGTCCCGCACCAGCGCGATCAGGGGGTGGTCCTCGCTGCCCCGCCGCACGGCCGCGACCACGCGGCGCAGCGGGGCCGTCCCCGAGACCGGCACACCGCGCACGGCGTTGCGCGGGACCAGGGCCACGCCCGCGCCGGCGTGCACGAGTGCGCCGATGGCCCGGAAGTCGTCGGACGTGTGCGTGATGCGGGGCGCGAAGCCGGCGTGCTCGCAGGCCAGCTGCACCACGTCCCGGACCGGGTTGCCGGGCAGCGTCACGACCCAGTCGTCGTCCGCGAGGTCGGCCAGCTCCACCTCCGCCCGCCCGGCCAGCCGGTGCTCCGGCGGCAGCACCACGTCGAACGGCTCGGTGTAGAGCGGGAAGCGGGTCAGCCTCCGGTCGTCGGTCCGCAGCCGGTACTCCTCGGTGATCGCCAGGTCGATCTCGCCGTCGAGCAGCAGCGGCACGCTGGCGTGCCCCTCCACGTCGCGCACCCGCAGCGTCACGCCCGGCGCGGACGCCCGCAGCGCCGCCAGCGCGGGCGCCACGACCTGCGTGATGGCCGACGCGAAGCTGCCCACCTCGACCCGGCCGGTGCTGCCCGAGCTGAACGCGGCCAACGTCGCCTGCGCCCGCTCCAGCTCCGCGGCCACCGCGTTGGCGTGCCGGACCAGCAGCTCGCCGGCCGCCGTCAACGACACCCGCCGCCCGCGCCGCCGCAGCAGCGGGTGCCCCACCTCGGACTCCAGGGCGGCCAACTGCTGGGACACCGCGGACGGCGTCAGGTGCAGTGCCTGGGCCGCCGCCGTCACGGTGCCGTGGTCCGCGAGCGCGCGCAGCACCCGCAGCCGTCGTGGGTCGATCACCGGTCGATCCTCACCCGGTCGTGCGCGCCCGGTGCCCGTGGGGTACCAAGGGGCATGAGCTCCACCAACCGCACGTCGAGCCTGGTCGTCGCCGGGCTCGGGCTGCTCGTCCTGGTCGTGTTCGGCGTCGTCGTGCCCAGCGCGCGGGCCGGCGGGTTCGAGGTGGACGGCACGGTCGTCGTGCTGTCGCTCGTCGTGCCCGCGGTCCTGCTCGCGGTCCTCGGCCTGCGGGGCGAGCGCTAGCTCACATCCGCTCGCGGGCCGCCACGAACGCGTCCACCGCCCGGTTCACGTCGTCGGTGGAGTGCGCCGCCGACATCTGCGTCCGGATCCGGGCCTTGCCGTGCGGCACCACCGGGTAGGAGAAGCCGATCACGTAGATGCCCTGCTCCAGCAGCAGGTCGGCCATCCGGGACGCCCGCGCCGCGTCACCGATCATCACCGGGATGATCGGGTGCTCACCGGGCAGCAGGTCGAAGCCCTCCCGGGTCATCCGCGAGCGGAACAGGGCGGTGTTCTCGCGCAGCCTGGTCAGCAGCTCGCCGGACGAGCTGAGCAGGTCGAGCGCGGCGATCGCGGCGGCGGTGATCGACGGCGCCAGCGAGTTGGAGAACAGGTACGGCCGCGACCGCTGCCGCAGCATCTCCACGATCTCCGCCCGCCCGGAGGTGTAGCCGCCGCTCGCGCCGCCGAGCGCCTTGCCGAGCGTGCCGGTGACGATGTCCACCCGGTCCTGCACGCCGAACAGCTCGGGCGTGCCGCGACCGTTCGGGCCGGTGAAGCCGACGGCGTGCGAGTCGTCGACCATGACCAGCGCGTCGTACCGCTCGGCCAGGTCGCAGATGTCGTCCAGCGGCGCGAGGTAGCCGTCCATGGAGAACACGCCGTCGGTGGCGATCAGCCGGTAGCGGGCGTCGGCGGAGTCCTTGAGCTGACGCTCCAGGTCGTCCATGTCCCGGTTCTTGTAGCGGTACCGCCGCGCCTTCGACAGCCGGACGCCGTCGATGATCGAGGCGTGGTTGAGCTCGTCGGAGATGATCGCGTCGTCGGCGCCGAGCAGGGTCTCGAACAGGCCGCCGTTGGCGTCGAAGCACGAGCTGTACAGGATCGTGTCCTCCGTGCCGAGGAACTCCGACAGCCGCTGCTCCAGCTCCTTGTGGGGCTCCTGCGTGCCGCAGATGAACCGCACCGACGCCATGCCGAAGCCCCACCGGTCCAGCGCCTCGTGCGCGGCCCGGACCAGTTGGGGGTGGTCGGCCAGGCCGAGGTAGTTGTTGGCGCAGAAGTTCAGCACCTCGTCGCCCGAGCCGACCCGGACGGAGGCGTTCTGCGGTGTGCCGATGACCCGTTCGGCCTTGTAGAGCCCGGCCGCGCGGATCTCGTCCAGGCCGGCCCGCAGGTCCTCGCGCATCGCGCCGTACATCAGTGAGCTCCCGTCCAGTCGAGGATGACCTTGCCGCACTTGCCCTCGCGCGCCGTCGCGAAGGCCTCCGCGAACGCCGTGTGGTCGAACCGGTGCGTGATCACCGGCGTCAGGTCGAGGCCGCGTTGCAGCAGCACGGACATCGAGTACCAGGTCTCGAACATCTCCCGGCCGTAGATGCCCTTGATGTGCAGCATCTTCAGCACGACGCTGCCCCAGTCGACGGCGAACTCCTCGGCGGGCAGGCCCAGCATGGCGATCCGGCCGCCGTGGGTCATGTTGCCGATCATCTCCTGCAGCGCGATCGGCCTGCCGGACATCTCCATGCCGACGTCGAAGCCCTCGGACATGCCCAGCTCGGACTGGGCCTCCGAGATCGTGCGCTCCGCGACGTTGAGGGCCAGGTCGACGCCGACCTTGCGGGCCAGTTCCAGCCGGTGCTCGCTGACGTCGGTGATGACGACGTTGCGCGCGCCCGCGTGCTTGGCCACGGCCGCCGCCATGATCCCGATCGGGCCCGCACCGGTGATCAGCACGTCCTCACCGAGGACCGGGAACGACAGCGCGGTGTGCACGGCGTTGCCGAAGGGGTCGAAGATCGCCGCCACGTCCAGGTCGACGGGCGCCCGGTGCACCCAGGCGTTCTCCTCGGGCAGCACCACGTACTGCGCGAACGCGCCGTCGCTGTGCACGCCCAGGCCGCGCGTGTGCGCGCACAGGTGCCGCCGCCCCGCCTTGCAGTTGCGGCACGAGCCGCAGACCAGGTGGCCCTCGCCGCTGACCAGGTCACCGACCCGGACGCCGGTCACCGCCGGGCCGGTCTCCACGACCTCCCCGACGAACTCGTGGCCGACGACGAGCGGCGCGTGGATGTTGTGCGCGGCCCACTCGTCCCACGAGTCGATGTGCAGGTCGGTGCCGCAGATGCCGGTGCGCAGCACCCGGACGACCACGTCACCGGGGCCGGGGGTGGGGTCCGGGACGTCGGTCAACGACAGACCCGGGCCGGCGGTCGTCTTGACCAGTGCCTTCATGCGGGCGAGTGTGCCCCCGGCCCCTTGTGCAGTCCATCAGGACTTTCTGAATTCACTCGTAAGTTGAGCTTCATTGACGATGTTGCGGACCATGCCGCCGAACACCAGCCCGTGGAACGGCCACACCAGCCACCAGTACAGGTGCCCGGCCAACCCGCGCGGCACGAACACGGCCCGCTGCCGGTAGGTCGAACCGCGGTCCCCGTCCTCGATGACGCGCAGCTCCAGCCACGCCGAACCGGGCACCCGCATCTCCGCGCGCAGCCGCAGCAGCCGCCCGCGGTCGAGCTCCTCCACCCGCCACCAGTCCAGCGCCTCACCGACCTGCAGCCGCCTCGGGTCACGCCGACCGCGCCGCAGCCCCACGCCGCCGACCAGCCGGTCCAGCCAGCCGCGCACGGCCCAGGCCAGCGGGAACGAGTACCAGCCGTGCTCGCCGCCGATGCCCTCCACGACCTGCCACAGCCGGTCCGGCGACGCCGGGGTCCACCGCTCGCGCACGTCGACGTACGACGAGCCGCCGGACCAGTCCGGGTCGGTGGGCAGCGGGTCGGCGGACGCGCCCGGCACCGACGCGCCGGACCAGCGGGTCTCCACGTCGGCGTCGCGCACCCTGGCCAGCGCCAGCGCGACCGCCCGGTCGTAGCCGGTGTTCTCGCCGGGCAGGTAGTCCTCCACGTCGTGCTCCCGGCACACCACCTCGTGCACCAGCGACTCGATCAGCGGCGCGGCGATCGACCGGGGCACGGGCGTCACCAGGTTCACCCAGTGCGCGGACAGCCCCGGCGTGAGCAGCGGCACCGGCAGCACGCGCCGCGCCGGCAGCCCGGCCACCCGCGCGTACCGGAGCATCATCTCCAGGTAGGTGAGCACGTCCGGGCCGCCGACGTCGAACGACCGGTTCACGGGGGTGCCGTCCGCCTCTGGGGGGAGCCGCACCGCGCCCACCAGGTACCGCAGCACGTCCCGCACCGCGATCGGCTGCACCCGGTTGTGCACCCAGCGCGGCGTGACCATGACCGGCAGCCGCTCGGTCAGGTAGCGCAGCATCTCGAAGCTCGCGGACCCCGACCCGATGATCACCGCCGCCTGGAGCACCGCGGCGGGCACCGCGCTGCGCAGGAACACGTCCCCGACCTCCTTGCGCGAGGCCAGGTGGGGCGACAGCGCCACCCCCGGCGGGTGCAGCCCGCCCAGGTAGACGATCCGCTGCACGCCCGCGTCCTCGGCGGCGCGCGCGGTGTTCTCGGCCGCCCGCCGGTCCGCGTCGGCGAAGTCCGCGACGTTCAGCGAGTGGACCAGGTAGTGCACGACGTCGACGTCCCGCATCGCCTCCCGCAACGACGCCGGGTCGAGCACGTCACCACGCACCACCTCGACCTGCCCGGCCCACGGCACGTCGCGCAGCTTGCGCGGATCGCGGGCCAGGCACCTGACCCGGTGGCCCTCCGCGAGCAACCGGGGCACGAGCCGTCCGCCGAGGTACCCGGTCGCGCCGGTCACGAGGCAGTGCACACCACGATCCTCGTCCGCCGCGCGGCGTCGCGCAGGACGGGAGCGCGCACCGCACCCGGTCCGGGCGCGGTCAGGCGTGCCGGAGCCGGCGCAACCTCTTCTTCCTGATCTCCAGGTTGCCCGCGCGCACCTGACCGTGGACGACGAAGTGCGGGCGACCGTTCAGGCCCGTGCCCACCTTGTCCTTGAGGTTGCCCGCCGACAGCTCGACGCCCTCGGCGTTGACCGTCGCGCCGTCCGGCAGCAGCAGCTTCACCGAACCGGCGGTCACGTCCAGCTCGATGTCCACCACCGCGTGCGGGATGGTCGCCTCGCGGAAGTCCAGGTCCGTCGACCCCATCCGGTTGCGCACGACGAGTTGGCGCGGCACGGTCCAGTTGCCCTTGCGGTTGACCGTCGACATGGTCGACCTGAGCTCCTGCCGGTCCTGCGGCATGGCCAGGACCTGCTCGTTGTGCACCATGCCCGGCAGGTCCAGCAGCACCGCGTTGAGCTGGCCGCGGGTGCGCGCGGCCAGCGCGGTGTCGGTGCGCTCGGTGAACTCGTCCAGCGTGATCAGCCCCCGGCCGATCGCCTTCTGCAGCAGGCCGACGACGTGCTCGCGCTCCGCGTCGGAGACCCGGAAGTCCTTGGGGTCGGTCATGGCTCAGTCCTCCGGCTCGACGTCGAGGCCGTGCTCGATCGCGTACCGCGCCAGCTCGACGCGGTTGTGCAGTTGGAGCTTGCGCAGGGTGGACTGCACGTGGTTCTCCACCGTGCGGTGCGAGATGACCAGCCGGTTCGCGATCTGCCGCGCCGTCAGCCCCTTGGCCACCAGCCGCAGCACCTCGGTCTCCCGCTCGGTGAGCTGCGGCTTGTCCTCGTCCGGCGTGGCGGCCATCCGCCGGTACTCGCCGAGCACCAGTCCCGCCAGGCCCGCGGTGAACACCGCGTCACCGGCCGCGGTCCGGTTCACCGCCTCCACCAGCTCCTCGGCCGACGCCGACTTCACCAGGTAGCCGGAGGCACCCGCCTTCACCGCTTCCAGTACGTCGCTGTGCTCGCCGCTGGCCGACAGCACCAGCACCCGGGTCCCCTCCAGTGACCCGGTGATCACCGTGGTCGCCTCCACCCCCGTCGTCTCGCCCAGGTTGAGGTCCATCAGCACCACGTCGGGCCGCACCGCGCGGGCGATCCGCACCGCCGACGCGGCGTCGCCCGCGGTGGCGACCACCTCGAAGCCGCGCTCGGACAGGTCGCGCGCGACACCGTCGCGCCACAGCGGGTGGTCGTCCACCACCATCACGGAAACGCTCATCGGAAAACCCGCACCTCCCATTCGGTGCCCTCCCCCGGCCCCGTCTGCAGCTCAAGGGTGCCACGCAGCGACTCCACCCGGCCGCGGATGGACTGGGCCACCCCCATCCGGCCCTCCGCCTCGGCCGAGGCCAACCGGCCCTCGGGGATGCCGGGGCCGTCGTCGCGGATGCTGATCACGACCTCCTCACCGAGGTCCTCCAGCAGCACCCAGGCCCGCGCGTCCTCCCCCGCGTGCTTGTCCACGTTGGACAGCGCCTCGCGCACCACGGCGGTCAGCTCGAACGCCGTGCCGGCCGGCAGCATCACCTGCGTGGCCGGGGTGGACACCTGGAACCGGGACGTGGCGAGCAGCTGCAGCGCCGGCCGCAGGTCCGCGTCACCGTCCACGGTGGACTCCGTCGGCGCGGCGGCCACCAGGGACCGCAGCGCGACCTCCTGCTCACCGGCCAGCTCGGCCAGCTCTGCGGCCTCACCGCCGAGCTCCGTGCCGCGCTTGCGCACCCGGGCGAGCACCTGGAGCACGCCGTCGTGGATGGACCGCGCGAGCCGCTCGCGCTCCGCCGTGGCCGCCTCGGTCCGCAACGCCTGCGCCAACCGCACCGCCGAGCGCCGCGCCGTGGTCGACGCCATGCCCACCACGAAGCCCGCGCCGGCCAGCAGCACCACGTCCCGCACCAGGTCGACCGACAGCTCGCGGCGGTTGAGGTAGGTGCTCAAGCCGACCACGAACCCCGCCACCGCCCCCGCGGCCTGGCCGCCGAGCGCGCCCGCCGCCACCGCCGGGCCGCACGCCCAGATCGTGGTGATCAGCGGGACGTCGAACAGGAACTGGGAGTCCGTCATGATCAGCGGGGAGAGCGACATCAGCCCGCACGCCACGACCAGGTCCGCGACCACGATCCACGTCCGCCGGCCGTTCGGCCGGCTGAAGGCCTGGATGGTGAACGCCGACCACAGGGCCATCGCCCCGATCGTCACCCACGCCAGCCAGGTGCGCTCGTACTCGCCGTGCTGGTCGACCGCGTTGCCCAGGGCGAACAGGAACGTCACCACGCGCAGCGCCACGGTTCCCCGCCAGAGGTGCGCGACGGGGTCCTCCATGGCCTCGGTCCCCTGGTCGGCCGGCTTTGCTCGCACGGTGTGCTCCCTTCCCGCCCAATCTTGCCGTGTCGGAGTGGCGCGGCTAACCCCCAGGTGGCCGTCTGTTCCGATACCGACACATGTGGAAGGCTGGCGGGGGTCACCGAGCGTGATCCCGCCGAGCCCGGTTCCCTCCCGGTGGAGATCGCGCCCCGGGTTGCCGCGGCGAGGGAGGGCCGAGCGTGCGCCACTGGCCGTTGTGGACGCTGAAGCGCCCCGCGCTGGCCTACTGGCTGCTGGTGGACCTCCTCGCGCTGACCGTCGCCGGGTACGTGATCGTGACGTCCGCCCAGCCCACGTCCGGTCAGATCGGCCGGTTCGCCGCCATCGCCGGCACCGCGGGCGCGGTGATCATCGGCAGCTCCATCTACAGCCACCGGGTCGGTGAGGCCGCGCGCAACCCGTGGGCCGCGCACCTGTGCTACCTCACCGCGGGCCTGGTCACGCTGCCGTGCAACCTGCTCGTCCTGCTGCTCTTCGGCCCCGCGCTGCACGGCGTGCTGACCCAGCGCCCCGAGTCGCACCGCTGGGTGTTCACCCTCTCCGCGACGACGTTGGCCGTGTTCGGCACCCGCTACGCGATCGGCTGGGCCGCGCCCAGCACCGACCTCGCGGTCATGGTGCTCGGCGCGACCGTGCTGCTCGTGCTGCGGGCCGGCCTGATCGCGCTCGGCCTGAAGCTGCGCAGCCCGCACGCGTCGGGCGAGGAGGTCGTGGGCGAGCCGATCGACGCGGTGCTCGGCGTCGTCGCGGTCAGCATCGGCGGTCTCATGGGCTTCGTCGCCATCACCACCCCGGTGCACGCGCTGATGGCCGGACCGCCGCTGGCCCTGCTGGAACGCGCGGCCCAGCTGCCGCAGTGGCGGCGCTCCGCGCAGCGCGACGCCAAGACCGGCCTGGCCAACGCCGTGCACTGGGACGGGAGGGCGCGCTACGAGCTGTCCAAGGCCCGGGTCCGCGAGCGGCCGATGGCCGTGATGCTGCTCGACCTCGACCACTTCAAGCGGGTCAACGACGAGGTCGGCCACCTGGCGGGCGACTCGGCGCTGAGCGCGGTGGCGCTGCTGCTCACCAGCACGGTCCGGCGCGGCGACCTGGTCGGCCGCTTCGGCGGTGAGGAGTTCGTCGTGCTGCTGCCCGACGCGGAGCCCGCCATCGCCCGGTCCGTGGCCCAGCGCGTGCGGCACGCCGTGGCCGAGCTGGCCGTGCCCACCGTGGGCACCGACGGCCGGGAGCACCTGCTCACCGGCCTCACCGTCAGCATCGGCGTGGCGACCACCCAGCGCTTCGGCTACGAGCTGCCGGACCTGCTGGTGGCCGCCGACGCCGCCCTGCTCGCCGCCAAGGGCTACGGCCGCAACCTGGTCGAGATGGCCTAGCCCTGCTGCTTGCCGCTGTGCTCCGCGGTGGGGTCCTCGCTGTCGTCGATGTCCTCGACCCGGTCCCCGCCCGTGTCCACCGGACCGCTCTCCTGCGGCTCCAGCACGTCCACCTCGCGCGGCTCCACGCCCTTGTCCGACTCCGACAGCAACGACCTGATCCCCGAGTTCAGCACCGCCAGCAGCGGCACGGACAGCAGCGCGCCCGCGATGCCGCCCACGACGAGGCCGGTGGTGATCGCCAGCACCACGGCCAGCGGGTGCAGCTTCACCGCACGACCCAGCAGCAGCGGCTGGAGCACGTGGGACTCCAGCTGCATCACGCCGATGAGCACCGCCAGGATGATCAACGCCTCCAGCGGCCCGTTGGCCACCAGCGCGACCAGCACCGCCACCGCGCCGGTGATCACCGCGCCGACGATCGGGATGAACGCGCCGAGGAACACCAGCGCCGACAGCGGCACGACCAGCGGCACGTCCACGATCCACAGGCCGATGCCGACGCCGACCGCGTCCACCACCGCCACCAGCGCGGTCGCCCGCACGTAGGACACCAGCGAGGCGAACCCGCGCCGACCCGCCACGTCCGCCCGACCGCGCACGTCGTGCGGCACGATCCGGACCAGGAACCGCCAGATCCCGTCGCCGTCGTGCAGGAAGAAGATGAGCGTGAACAGGGCCAGGATCAGCCCGGTCAGCAGCTCGCCGACGGTGGCCGCCGTGGTGATCGCGCCCGACGTGATCTCGGACTGGTTCTCCTTGACCGTCTCCACCACCCGGTCGAGGTACTGCTGGAGTTGGAGGTCGCTCAGGTGCAGCGGCCCGGCCTTGAGCCACTCCTGGATCGTCTCCAGGCTCGCGCTGACCTGCTCCTGCAGCTGCGGCAGGCCCTTGGAGAACTCGGTGATCACGAACGTGAGCACCCCGCCGACCACCGCGATCCCGCCGACCAGCACCACGGCCGTGGCCAACCCGCGCGGGATGCCCGCCCGGTTCAGCTGCGACACCGCGGGCGACAGCAGCGCGGCCAGCAGCAGCGCCACACCGGCCGGGATGACGATCGTGGCCAGGAACCCGACCACCTGGAACACCACGTAGAGGGCGGCGACCACGGCCACGAACCGCCAGCTCAGCGCCGCCGACACGCGCAGCAGCCCGGGCACCCTGTCGCCGACCTTCGAATCCGTCCCCGTCACGCCGATCACGGTAGTCCGCCGGACGCCCGCGAGTGGGTTGGTCGGCCACCGCGGGTCTCCGGCGGGGGCATGGCGGATCACACGTGGCGATTTCCCCCGAAGGCCGGCGCGACCGGCGTCCCGGGTGATCGGATCGGCACGTGAGCGCCGAGGGGACCGTCGAGGACGCCGTGCGCGCCGCGTTCGCCGCCGGGCGTCCGCTGCGGTTCGACCCCGGTACGCCCGCGCGCGACCGCACGGTCCGCGGCGAGCTGCTGTCCTCGCTGCTCGTCGGCGGAGGGCGGGGCGCCGCCCTCCGGCTCGTCGGCGCGGAGGTCGTCGGCTCGTTCGCGCTCGAAGGCGCGCGGGTCGAGCACGTGGTCGACTTCCTGGACTGCGCGTTCGAGCAGCCGCCGGACCTGCGCATGGCCCACCTGGTCGGCCTGCGGATGCGCGGCTGCCGGATGCCCGGCCTGCGGGGCCGCAACCTGCGGGTCGGCAGCGACCTCGCGCTGGAGGCCGGGTTCACCAGCGACGGCGTGGTCGACCTGACCGACGCCTCGGTCGACGGCACGTTCCGGCTGGCCGGCGCGGTGCTGCGCAACCCCGGCGGCGACCACGCCCTGCTCGCCGCCCGCATCCGCCTGTCCGGCTCGCTGCAGGCCTCCGCCCTGCGCGCCGACGGCGAGGTGCGGCTGCGCGGCGCGAACGTCGGCGGCAACGTCCACCTCGGCGGCGCGCGCCTGCTCAACGCGGGCCAGAACGCCTTCGACGCCACCGGCGCCACCATCGCGGGCACCCTGTTCTGCGACGCCGAGGGCGGCCGGTTCACCACCGAGGGCCGCGTCCTGCTCGACGGCGCGCGGGTCGGCGGCAGCGTCGTGTTCTCCGGCGCCCGCCTGCACGCCAGCGTGGTCGAGCACCCGGTCCTGGTGATACCGCGCGGCACCGCCGACGAGGCCGCCGCGCTCGTCGCGGACCGCATCCGGGTGGAGGGCAACGTGGAGCTGGACGACGGCTTCACCTCGTCCGGCACGGTCCGCCTGCCCAACGCCGACATCGGCGGCTACCTGAGGCTGTCCGGCGCGGTCATCGGCCGCCGGGACGTGGTGGAGGAACTGGCCGACCACACCGGCGAGGTCGTCCAGCGCATCCCGGTGGCCCTGCACGCGGACGGCATCCAGGTACGCGGCGACCTCGAAGCCCGCGGCGCCGTCAACGGCGGCTTCCGCGGCGACGGCGAGCGCGACTCCGCGCTGAAGGCCTACGGCCAGGTCCGCCTCGTGGACGCGCACGTGCGCGGCAGCGCGTCGCTGTCCGGCGTCGAGCTGCACGGCCCCGGCATCGACGTCCTGTTCGCGGACCGGCTGCGGATCGGCGGCACGCTGTTCCTCCGCGACCTGCGCGCGCTGGGCTCGCTGCGCCTGCAGAACGCCGAGATCGGCTCCACCCTCGACTGCTCCGGCGCGTCCCTGCTCTCCCCGCGCCGCCGCCCGGACGGCACGCTGAAGCCGTCGCTGGACGCCCGGGTCGCCACCATCGGCAAGGACTTCCTGTGCAGCCACGGCTTCACCGCCGCGGGCGGCGTGCGGATCCGGCTGGCCGAGGTCGGCAAGATGGCCACGTTCGCCGGCGCCCGGCTGGGCGGCCCCGGCAGCGACATCGCGTTGAACGCCTACGGCCTCACGGTGAGCCAGCTCGTGCTGCGCCTGTCCGAGGACCGCGTCCCGGTCGGCCGGGTGGTGCTCACCCGGGTCAGCGCGGCCACGGTGATGGACGGGCCCGGCCTGTGGGCCGCGACCGGCGGGGTGGCCGTGGAGGACTTCACGTTCCGCTCGATCGCGTCCACGCCGCACGTCGACGTGCGCACCCGGCTGCGGTGGCTGCGCGAGGTGCAGCCGGACTTCGCGCCCGGACCGTACGAGCAGCTCGCCGCCGTCTACCGCGACGGGGGCGAGGAGGAGCTGGCGCAGCTCGTGCAGCTGGAGAAGCAGCACCGGCGCTACTCCGAGCTCGGCGTCGCGGGCCGCGTGTGGGGGTTCCTCCAGCGCTGGACGGTCGGCTACGGCTACCGCCCGTGGCTCGCGATCGCCTGGCTGACCGCGTTCTGGCTGGTCGGCTCCGGCTGGTTCCTGGGTCACGAGATGCCCAAGCTCAACGACGACGAGTCGCCGTCGTGGAACGCGTGGCTGCTGTCGATGGACCTGCTGATCCCGATCGTCGACCTCGGCCAGGACGGCAAGTGGCGGTTCAGCGGCGCCTCCCAGTGGATCTCCAGCGCGCTCATCGCAATCGGCTGGATCCTGGCGTCCACGGCGGCGGCCGGCGCGGCCCGCGTGCTCAAGCGCGTCTGATCACCGCCTGTGACTGTCGAAAACACAGCGTGTTCGTCACACGATCCGGCGAACCATGGTTGGAACCAGTGCGAGGGGACCTCGCCTGCTGGCACTCTCACGTCGTCGGCTTGATCACCTCGATCACCTCGCCGGCGAATCCCGGTGCTTTCGGCGGAGGAGTCCAGCGATGTCGCGCGTTGACCAGCGAGTGGGAACGGGGGCGAGCCGCGTTCGGCGGCTGCTCTCCCGCGCCCTGCTGGTCGTCGGCGGCACGGTGGCCGGCACCGCCGCGGCCTGGGCGCTGTCCACCTCCGCGGCCTCCGCGCAGGTACCGGTCGACCACGACGTGGTCACCGAGGTCGCGGGCGGCGGGCTGCACGGCTCGCTCTCCCCGCAGGAGTCGGTCGAGGCCGCGCTGGACCCGGTCCGCGCCACCCCGGTCGGCGACACTTCGGTCGGCCAGGCCGTGCAGGCGCTCGACACGGCGCTGAGCACCCCCCGGGTGCCCGAGCCGAGCCCGCCGAACCTGCGCCGGGTCGCGGACGACATCCGCGGCACCGTCCAGGGCGTCGGCGCGTTCTTCCAGCCCGGCCTGACCGAGCTGCTGCCCACCGACGCGGTCGTCGGCAGCCCGGCGAGCCAAGGCGTCACCCAGGCCACCCCGGCCACCACCGCCGTGCCGGTTCTCGCCGGCACCCCGGTGGTGCACGGGGTGTTCGACAAGCTCAGCCGGACGTGGCTCGACGTGCCCCGGCAGGCGGTCACCGCGCTGTCCGACACCGCCGTGCCCTCGTTGCCCGGCGACCCGTCCGGCCAGCCGTCGATGCCGTTCGCGCCCCTCGGCGCACCGGCCCACTGCTCCTGCGGTGGCGACGGCTCCGGTTCCGCCGGCGGCGGCAACGGCCCGTTCACGGTCGTCCACGCCGACCGCATCGACCCCGCAGTGGCCCGGGCTCTGTTCCCCGCCACCGAGCGGAACACCGTGACGCCGGGCAAGCAGCCCGGCATCACGCCCGACTGACCCAGCGCGCGGTCCGCGGCAGCTCATCGACGAGCTGACCCGGTAATCGACCGTCGCGCCGCTTCGCGTGCGCTCCCACTCCGGTCGAGATGCCGCGCTCCCCACCCCCTCTGATCCGGGTGGTCGTCGCCCTCGACGCGGTTGCCGCGTCCGACCGCCCTTCACCTCCCGCAAGGGAACCGAACGAAGGAGAACTCATGCAAACCTGGGCCAAGCGCGGTCTCAAGACCGCACTTGTCACGGGTGGTTTGCTGATGCTCGGTACGGGCATCGCTTCAGCCCAGGAGAACGTCAACCCCGACGCGAAGCCGAACCCGCTCGACGCGAAGGTTCGCGTTCCGCTCGACGTCGACCACAACAACCTGGGCAGCCTCGCCGGCAAGCACGAGCTGCCGGCGCTCCACCAGGAGATCGGCACGCCGAGCGCCGCCGACCTGCCCGTCCGCGACGCCGCCTCCCCCGCCAACCCCCTGCTGCGCACCACGCAGGAGCGGCTGTCCGGGGTCGACTCCACCGGCATGGCCCGCGGCAACACCGCGGACGCCGACGTGGTCGTGCCGGTCAGCGTCTGCGGCAACGCGATCGCGGCCGGCGGGGACGCCTTCAGCGACGGCGACTGCACGCAGTCCGCGGTCAGCGCGGGCCAGATCAAGACCGACGGCTCGTACGGCCCGCTGGCGGGCAACGTGGCGCACGGCGCCGCGGCGGTCTCCCCCCAGGTCAACGGCAACGCCGTCGCCGCCCTGGCCAACGCCGAGACCCGCACCACCTCCCGGCAGACCGCGATCGCGGGCGACGACGTCACGACCTCGGGCCGGGACGGCTCGCTGTCGGGCAACATCGCCGCCGTGCAGGGCGCGGTGCCGGCCCAGGTGACCAACAACGCGGTCGCCGCGGGGGGCAACGCCTACAGCGAGGCGTCGTCGTCCAACGACGCGCAGGCCACCGGCACGCTGACCACGACCGGCGACCGCAGCACCGCGGGCGGCAACGTCCTCGGCGTGCCGCTCGCCCCGGTCGTCGCGGTCACCGGCAACGGTGTCGGCGCGGCGGGCAACGCGGACGCGGCCACCGAGAACCGGGCGTCCTCCGACGCCGGCACGACCCACCTCGACGGCGGCGGCGTCCCGATGTGGACCGCCACCTCCGGCAACGACGGCACCCTCGCGGGCAACGTGGCGCAGCCCGCGCTGGCCGGCCCCGTCTCCGCGGGCGACAACACCCTGGCGGGCGGCGGCAACGCCCGCGTCGCCAACACGATGGACCACGACGCCGAGGCCGGTGGCAACAGCGTCACCTCCGGCCAGGACTCGGTGCTGTCGGGCAACTACGCCGACACCCCGATCGCGCTGCCGGTGTCCGGCGCGGGCAACGCGCTGTCCGGCGTGGGCAACACCTCCGCCGCGCACTCGAACACGGCCGGTGCGACCGCGGGCGGCGACACGTTCACCAACGGCGACCGGTCCGTGCTGTCCGCGAACTCGGCGAACCTGCCGCCCGCCGGCGCGGCCGACCTGTGCGGCAACGGCGTGACCGGCGGCGGTATCGCGGACGCCCAGTGCACCAACGACGTCACCGCCGACTCGGGCGGCTACAACGGCACGACCGGCAACGACGCGGTCGGCTCCGGCAACGTCGGCCAGGTCCCGGTGGGCCTGCCCGCCGAGGCGTTCGGCAACGGCGTCGGCGCGACCGGCACCCCCACCGGCCGGGCCACCGAGGACAAGACCGTCCGCTCCGGCCGGGTCGCGACCAGCGTCGACGACAACGGCACCGTGTCGAGCAACGTGGTGTCCGCCCCGACCGCCCTGGGCGGCCAGGTGTTCGGCAACTCGGGCGGCGCGGTCGCCAACCCGACCTCGCAGACCGACAGCGACACCGAGATCGACCTCGGCAGCCCGCCGCGGGCCAACGGCAAGCACGGGTCCGTGTCCGGCAACATCGTGCACGTGCCCACCTCCAACCCCGCCCAGGTGTTCGGCGACTCCGTGGTCGGCGTCGGCAACGGCTCGTCCGACACCACCAGCAAGCTCGACTCCCGGTCCGGTGGCACGGCCATCACCACCGGCGACGAGGGTTCGCTGTCGGGCAACGTGCTGTCGCTGCCGGAGGCGTCCTCGCCGCAGGTGTTCGGCAGCGCGGTCGGCGCGGGCAGCAACGTCGAGTCGGAGAGCCGCAACGAGTTCGGCTCGTACTCCGGCGGCGACGTGCAGACCTCCGGCGACGACGCGTCGTTCTCCGGCAACGGCATCGGCGCCCAGCCGTCGGTCCCGCTCCAGGTGTTCGGCGACGCCGTCACCGCGGCGGGCAACGGCCAGTCCACCACGGACAACGACACCGGCCTGATCGCCGGTGGTCGGCACCTGACGTCGGCCGAGGACGCCTCGTGGTCGGGCAACCTGCTCACCGCGCCGGCGGGCCTCACGCCGTCGGTGCACGGTGACGCCGCGACCGTCGGCGGTCTCGCGGACGCCGCGACCGCCAGCCGGTCGGACAGCCAGTCCGGTGGCGTGACCACCACCTCCGGTCGCGGCCCGGTCTCCGCGCACGACGTCGAGGTGCCCACCGAGGCGTTCGCCCGCGTGTTCGGCATCCCGGTCGACGTGCTCGGCACGGCCACCACGAACGCGCAGGACCGCAACGACGTGCGGACCGGCGAGGAGAAGGCCGACGACACGCGGGTCGACGGCATCCAGCTGCCGACCGCGATCGACAGCCTGCTGCGGGTCACCGAGCTGCCGAACATGGACGTCGTGCGCCGGCTGTCGACCTACCGGGTGCCGCTGAGCACCCCGGGTCTGGCGGAGCTGCGCACGCTGCCCATCTTCCAGGGCGTCAACCAGGTGGGCCCGGCGGCTCGCGCCGTGCTGGCCAACGCGCCGATGCCCCAGCTGCCCGACGCGTCCGACGTGGCCCTGCCCGCCTTGCCGAAGCCGGAGCTGCCGGCGTCCGACGCGCCGTTCACCTCGGTCGCCAAGGACGGGATGCCCGCCGAGCTGCCGTCGGAGCTGCCGACCCAGCTGCTGCCGATGATCGTGCCCGACGTGACCGCCGTGCCGTACGTCACCAAGCAGCTGCCGCGCGTCGGTGGGTTCGACGACCTGCGGCACGCCAAGCAGGCCCGCCACGGCCTGCCGGAGATCGACGGTGCCACGCACCACGTCAACCGCGCGGTGACCGCCGTGTCGGCGCTGACCCGCGCGCTGCGGCCCGCCGGTGCCGGTGAGCGCTCGTTCGGCGGCACCCTGCCGCTGGCCGGCGACCTCGAGGCCACGCAGGTCATCCCCGCCGTGGACGGCCTGCCGCTCAGCGGCGTGCCGGGCACCGCGGCCACCGGCCGCAGCCTGTCCACGCTGCCCGTGGCCGCCCCGGCCGGGCTGCCGTTCGTCCTGCCGGTCCCCGGTGTGGCGCAGCCGCGCAGCGAGTCCCCGATCGTGCCGCCGCTGTCGCTGAGCGGGATGAACGTCAACCCGCTGCAGGGTGGCGTCGGCCCGGCGGAGTTCGCCGGCACCGAGGCTCCCGCCCTGGCCGACATGGACGCTCGCGGCATGTTCCCCGCGCTCGAGGACACCGCCGTGATGCCGCGCATCTGATCCACCGATCCACACCCCCCGCCACGGGGCCCCGGCACTCACCGTGCCGGGGCCCGGCCTCGTTCCCGGAGTTGCCGGAGTCCCCGGAGGGCCGGGTTCCTCGGCGGTGCCGTCCGGGGTCACCGGCGCAGGCGTTCCTCCACGTGGGCGACCATCGAGTGCAGCGTCGCTTCGCCGTCGCTGGTCACCCAGCACACGCGCACGGCGGTGCGCACGCGGTCGCCGCCGAGCCGCACGGCCCTCCCGGCCAGCTCGCGCACCCGCGCCGCGACCGCCTCGCCGCTGCCGTTGGGGTGTTCCGCGACCACGGCGAACGAGTCGCCGCCGTACCGCGCCACCGTGTAGTCCGCCCGCAGCCCCTGCCGCAGCCGCTTCGCCAGCACGGTCAGCAGCTCGTCGCCGCGCTTGAAGCCGTGGGCCGCGTTGACCGCCGCCATCCGGTGCACGTCCGCCAGCACGAGGGACGCCAGGGTGCCCTGGGTGCGGGCCCGGATCAACGCCTGGTCGAGCCGGTCGAGCAGCAGCGCCCGACCGGGCAGCCCCGTCAGCGCGTCGAGCAGTCCCGCGCTGTGCGGCACGTCGGACTGGACGGGGCGCAGCAGCACCAGGACCTGGCCGCGCACCACGACGGGGTGGTACTCGGCCCAGACCTTCGCGTGCGGCAGGACCAGCGGGATGGTCAGCGGTGATCCGGTGCGCAGCACCTGCTCGGCCAGGTCGGCGCCGCTGGGCAGCGGCGCCCCGGAGTCGTCGAGGGCGCGGGCGTCACCGAGCAGCGACGACGCCATCGGGTTCGCGGCGAGCACGACGCCGCGCTCGTCCTGGAGCACTACCCCGACCGGCAGCTCCGAGACGAACTCGTCCCACACCGCACGTGAAGCCGTGGTCTGCACGGTACTCATAGGACTCGTGCCTTCCGCTGAGGCATGGCCTGTCCGTGAAGAGCCTCCCCGCGGGTTGCGGGCTTTTCAATAGGCCCGACGCCACCCGGTCCGGTGATCTTTGGCCGGCGGTGTAACGCCCAGCCTGTCCAGCATCCCGGCGAAGTCCTCTTCGGACACGATCGGCACCCGGTAGGCCCGCGCCCGCCGGGCCTTGCCGGACAGCGTGAACGGGTCGGCGGCGACGACGACCCGGGTCGCCTTGGTCACGTACCCCTGGCTGACCAGCCCGGCCGACGCGGCCCGGTCGACCCACACGTCGCGGGGCGCGTCCATCTGACCGGTGAACACCACGCGGTCGCCGTGCGCCAGGGTCACCGGTTCCGGTCGCCGCGGCGCCGCTGCGGCCGTGCCGCGGCGCACCTCGACCACCTCGGCGCCCGACCGGATCGGCGGCACGGGCTCGGCCTCGGGCACGCCGGAGGCGAGGTAGTGGGCGAACAACCGGGCCGTGGCGCGGGCGTCGTGCAACGCGGAGTGCGCCGATTCGAGCACCACGCCCGCCGCGTCGCAGCACGCCCGCAACGACCGCCCGGCCCGGTCCGGCAGGTACCGGTCGGCCAGCCGCATCGTGCACAGCCCGGTCACCGGCAGGTCCACGCCGGCGCGGGCGAACTCGGCGGTGAGGAACCGGGCGTCGAACGACAGGTTGTGCGCGACGACGACCCGTTCGGCCAGGCGGGCCGCCACGGTGCCGGCGGCCTGCGCGAACGTCGGCGCGTGCCACACGTCGGCCGCGCTGATCCGGTGCACGTGCTGCGGGCCGAGGTCGCGCCCGGGGTTGAGCAGGGTGCACCACTCGTCGGTCACCCGGCCGGCGTCGTCCAGCCCCACGACGGCCACCTCGACGATCCGGTCGGAACCGCGCGCGGCGAACCCGGTCGTCTCCACGTCGACCACGGCGTAGCCCATGATCGACGAACGATACCGATCATGCTCACCCGGTCAGCGCGCGGAGCACGAGGTCCACGACCGCGTCGGCGTGCTCGCCCGTCAGCGGGGCGGTCCGCAGGAACCACCGCTGGTACACCGGCCCCAGCAACAGCTCCACCGCCGCGGGCACGTCGACGTCGGCCCGCACCTGACCCAGCCGCCGGGCGGAGTGCAGCCGCTCCTCCAACGCCACGCGGCGCGGCATCAGCAGCAACGTCACCAGGTCCGTGCGGGCCTCGTGCACGAGCACCCGGCACACCTGGTCGAACCGCCGCTCGGCCAGTTCCTCGACCGCGGCCCGCAGCTCCCGCTTGAGGTCCACCGCCAGCACGCCGCTGGGCAGCGCGTCCGACTGGGCGGGGCCGAACTCCAGGAAGGCGTCGAACAGCAACGGGCCCTTCGACGGCCACCACCGGTAGATCGTCTGCTTGCCCACCCCGGCGCGGGCCGCCACCGCCTCGATGGTCAACCCGGAGTAGCCGAGCGCCTCGACCAACTCCAACGCGGCCAGGAGGATCGCCCGCCTCGAACGGTCGCTGCGCCGCGCCGCGTCGGGTGGCATCTTCCGATCGTATGCGCACTACAGCGGTGCGGGAATGATTTGCAACGGGACGACCAGGTGGCCGCGACCCGCACCCGGGCCGGTGCGGTGGTCCGCGATTTCCCGATTCGGCCGCGGGACGGGGTCCGCGCGCGGTTCAGTGGCGGGAGGAGGTCTTCGGGCGAGGAGGACGACGTGGAGCACACCCGGCTCGGTCGCAGCGGTCTGTCGGTGTCCGGCTGGTGCTCGGCACCATGAACTTCGGGCCGGAGACGTCCGAGCAGGACAGCCGGGCGATCATGGACCGCGCGCACGAGCACGGCATCGACTTCTTCGACACGGCCGACGTCTACGGCCGCAGCACCGGTCCGGGTGGGCGGGCCGGCGACGGGCCGGGCACCACCGAGCAGCTCATCGGCCGGTGGTTCGACACCGGCGGCGGTCGGCGGGACAGGACCGTGCTCGCGACCAAGGTGTACCTGCCGATGGGCGACCGGCCCAACGAGAACCGGTTGTCCGCGCTGCACGTCCGGCGGGCCTGCGAAGCGTCGCTGACCCGGCTGCGGACCGACCACCTGGACCTCTACCAGATGCACCACGTCGACCGGAGCACGCCGTGGGAGGAGGTCTGGGAGGCGTTCCACGTCCTGCGCCAGCAGGGGAAGGTGCTCTACTTCGGCTCGTCGAACTTCGCCGGGTGGCACATCGCGCAGGCGCAGGAGGCCGCCCGGTCGCGGCACCACCTCGGCCTGGTCAGCGAGCAGTCGATCTACAACCTGATGAACCGGTGGGTCGAGCTGGACGTGCTGCCGGCCGCGCGGCGGTACGGACTGGGCGTGATCCCGTGGTCCCCGTTGCAGGGCGGGGCGCTCGGTGGCGTCCTGCGCAAGCAGCGCGAGGGCGGCGCTTCCCGCGGCACGACCGGCCACGGTGCCGGCGCGCTGGCCGGGCACCGCGACGCCGTCGCCGCCTACGAGCAGCTGTGCGCCGACCTCGGGGAGGACCCGGCCCACGTGGGTCTGGCCTGGCTGCTCGCGCAGGACGGCGTGACGGGACCGGTCATCGGACCGCGGACGGTCGCGCAGCTCGACGGCTCGCTGCGCGCGCTGTCCATCACGCTCGACCGGGACACCCTGGCCAGGCTGGACGAGCTGTTCCCGCCACCCGGCCCCCGCGGCGCGCAGCCGGCCCCCGAGGCGTACGCCTGGTGACCGTCGGCTCCCCGCCCCACCAGGGCAGAATCGGCCGGGTGCAGATCGGGTTGCTCGGGCCGTTCGAGGTCCGCACGGACGACGGCGCCTCGGCGGCCGTGCCGGGCGCCCGGTTGCGCGCGCTGCTGACCGCCCTCGCGCTGGAACCCGGCCGCGTGGTGCCCAAGGCGACGCTGGTCGACTGGATCTGGGGCGAGGACCCGCCGTCCGACGCCGCGAACGCCCTGCAACGCCTGGCCTCCCGGCTGCGCCGGGTGCTGCCGGACGGGGTGGTCGACGGGCAGGCGGGCGGCTACCGGTTGGCGGTGGAGCCCGACGCCGTCGACGCCGTGCGGTTCGAGCGCCTCCTCGGCCAGGCCCGCGGTGACGACGGACCGCGGCGGGCGCGGGTGCTGCGCGAGGCACTCGGCCTGTGGCGCGGCGCGGCGATGCAGGACGTCGGCCTGTCGGACAGCGGGGCGTTCGACGCGGCGGTCACCCGGCTCGAAGGGCTGCGCCTGAGCGCGCTGGAGGACCGGTTCGAGGCGGAGCTCCGCCTCGGCCGCGGCCCGGAGCTGGTCCCCGAGCTGACCGCGCTGGTCGCCGCGCACCCGGTGCGGGAGCGGTTCGTCGCCGCGCTGATGCGCGCCCTCGGCGCGGCCGGGCGCAGCACCGAGGCGCTGGTGGTCTACCAGCGCGCCCGGGAAGCCCTCGCCGAGGCGCTGGGCGTCGACCCCTCGCCGGAGCTGTCCGCACTGCACGTCGCGCTGCTGCGCGGTGAGCTGGGCCGGCGCGAGGAGAGCCGGAAGACCAACCTGCGCGCCGAGCTGACCAGCTTCGTCGGCAAGGACGCCGACGTCGCCGCGGTCCGCGACCTCGTCACCGGGCACCGGCTCACCACGCTGGTCGGGCCGGGCGGTTCGGGGAAGACCAGGCTGGCCGCCGAGACCGTGCGCACGCTGCTCGACGCCCTGCCGGACGGGGCCTGGCTGGTGGAGCTGGCCGCCACCGGCGCGGGCGGTGACGTGGCCCAGCCGACGCTCGCCGTGCTCGGCCTGCGTGACCCGCTGCTCGGCGGGTCGACGGACGCCGAGCCGGCGGACCGGGTGATCGCCGCGCTCCGCGAGCGGGAGGCGCTGCTGGTCCTGGACAACTGCGAGCACGTCATCGAGTCCGCGGCGAAGTTCGCCCACCGCCTGCTCGGGGAGTGCCGGCGGCTGCGGGTCCTCGCCACGAGCAGGGAACCCCTCGGCATCACGGGCGAGGCGTTGTGGCTGGTGGAGCCGTTGGCCCTGCCCGCGCAGGACGCCGATCCCGCCGACGTCGAGTCCTCGCCGGCCGTCCGGCTGCTGCGGGACCGGGCCGGCGCGGTGCGCAAGGACCTCGCGACCGACGCCCGCACGTCGTCGACCTTGGCCCGCGTCTGCCAGGCCTTGGACGGCATGCCCCTGGCCATCGAGCTCGCCGCGGCCAGGCTGCGCACCATGTCCCTCGACCAGCTCGCCCACCGGCTCGACGACCGGTTCCGCCTGCTGACCGGCGGCAGCCGCACCGCGCTGCCCCGGCACCGGACCCTGCGCGCGGTGATCGACTGGAGCTGGGAGCTGCTCAACGACGCCGAACGGGTCGTCCTGCGCCGGCTCTCGGTGTTCTCCGGGGGCGCGAGCCTGGAGGCGGCCGAACGGGTCTGCGCGGGCGATGCCGTCGACGCGGATCAGGTGCTCGAACTGCTGACCGCGCTGACCGAGAAGTCGCTGGTGCGCACCGAGGGCGACGGGGCTCCGCGCTACCGGATGCTGGGCACGATCAAGGAGTACGCCGGGGACCGGCTCGCGGAAGCCGGTGAGTCGGAGGCGGCCCGCCGCGCGCACCTGGCGTACTTCACCGAGTTCGCGGAGACCGCGGAGCCGCACCTCCGCCGCGCCGAGCAGCTGGAGTGGCTCGCCGCGCTGGAGGTCGAGCACGACAACATCGGCGCCGCGATGCGCGGTGCCCTCGCGGCCGGCGACGCGCACGGAGCGATGCGGCTCGTGGCGGCCGCCGGCTGGTACTGGTGGCTCGCCGGGCACAAGGTCGAGGGCAACGAGATGGTCATGGCGGCGGCCGCCGTGCCCGGTGAGGTCCCCGACGGGATCCGGGTCACGGCGTACGCGTTCGCCGTGGGCTTCCTGACCGCCGGGCGGGCACGTGACCAGTTCCAGGCGCAGGACTGGATCCACCGCGCGTACGAGCTGGGTCGGAGCCTGTCGGCCCCGCACCCGGCGGTGGGTCTCGTCGCCGCGCTGGAACGCCTGGTGCACGCCCCGGGCGCGTACCGGTCGGCGTTCGAACCGCTGCTCTCCGACGACGACCCGTGGGTGCGCGCCATCGCCCGCCTGCAACTCGGCAAGATGCGGGTCGTGCTCGGCCACGGCGGCCGGGACGCCGACGCCCACCTCGAACTGGCGGTCACCGAGTTCCGCGCGCTGGGCGAGCGGTGGGGCCTGTCGTTCGCGCTGACCGAGCTGGCGGACCGGATCGCCATGCGCGGTGAGTTCGCCGCCGCGTGCGAGCACCTGGAGAACGCCATCGCGGTCGTCACCGAGATCGGCGCCACCGAGGACGTGGTGCGGATGCGCTCGCGACAGGCCCTGCTGTACCGGCTGTCGGGGAACGAGGAGTCGAGCGCCGCCGCCCTGGCGGAGGCCCAGCGGCACGCGGAACGCGTCGCCTGGCCGGAGGCGCTGGCCGACCTGGCCCTGGCGAAGGCGGAGCTGGCCCGCTGGGGCGGCGACGCCGAGCAGGCCCGCCGGCAGCTGGACGTCGCCCTGACCGCGCTGGGCGCCGACGCCGAGCACCCGAGCATGCGCGCGATGGCGCACGACCTCCTCGGCTACCTGGCCGAAGGGCTCGACGAAGCCCGGGAGCACCGCGTCGCGGCCTTCCACGCCGCCTCCGAGGCCGGCCACGCCTCCGCGGTCGGGCACGTGCTCATCGGCATCGCGGACCTGGCCCTGCGCCGCGTACTGCCCGAGCAGGCCGCACGGCTGCTCGGCGCGAGCGCCGCCGTGCTCGGCCTGCCGGACCGCTCCGCGCCGGACCTGGCCCGGATCGAGCAGGCCGCCCGGCTCCACCTCGGTGACGCGCGGTTCACCGAGGTGGCGCTGGAAGGCGCGCGGGCCGACTGGCGCGAGCTGGTCGCGGTCACGCTCGCTTGCTGAACTTCGCCCGCGCCCACAGGTAACCGACCAGCGCGATCCCGACGCACCACGCGACCGCGGCGATCGCGTCACCGGCCGACGGCGCACCCGCGAGCAACCCGCGCAGGGTCTCGATGACGGGCGTGAACGGCTGGTACTCCGCGAACTCCCGCAGACCGGGGCCCATCTTCTCCGCCGGCACGATCGCGCTGCTGAAGAACGGCAGCATGACCAGCGGCACGGAGGCCAGGCCGGCCGTCTCCGGTGACTTCGCCGCCAGGCCCAGGGCGACGGTGAACCAGCCGGCCGCGAGGCCGAGCAGCACGACCAGCCCGACCACGCCGAGCCAGTCGAACAAGCCCGCCGACGGGCTGAAGCCCAGCAGGAACGCCACGGCGACGAGGGCCGCGATGGCGATCAGGTTGGTCAGCACGCTGGCGACGACGTGACCGGTCAGCACCGCGCCCCGCGAGACGTCCATGACCTTGAACCGGTTGATGATCCCCTTGGTCAGGTCGGAGTTCACCGCCGTCGCGACCGCGCCCAGCCCGTAGCAGACGGCCATCAGCATCAGGCCCGGCGTCGCGTAGTCGACGTAGTCCACGCCGACGCTGAACGCGTCCCCGAGCATGTACACGAACATCACCATCATCACGATCGGCATCAGGACCGCGTTGAACACCGAGGTGGGGTTCCTGGCGACGTGCTTGAAGTTGCGGCGCAGCATGACCGCCGAGTGGGACCTGGTGCTCATTTCGCGACCACCTCCGCGGTGCGGCCCGTGAGGGCGAGGAAGACGTCGTCGAGGTCCGGCGTGTGGACGGAGAACTCCTCGGCGCTGATCGAGTGCTGGTCGAGCCGGTCCAGCAGGGCCCGCAACGACTTCGTGCCGCCGTCGCCGGGCACCCGCAGCGCCAGCGCCTCGTCGTCGCGGGTGGAGCCGGTGAGGACCCGCGCGGCCGCGTCGAGCTCGGCGCCGGTGGCGAACCGGAGCCGGACGTGCGTCCCGGGCACCTGGCGCTTGAGCTCGTCGGGCGTGCCCTGGGCGACCAGGCGGCCCTGGTCGAGCACCGCGACGCGGTGGGCGAGCTGGTCGGCCTCTTCGAGGTACTGGGTGGTGAGGAAGACGGTCACGCCGTCGGCCACCAGGTCGCGGATGATCGACCACATCGTGCGCCGGCTGCGCGGGTCCAGGCCCGTCGTCGGCTCGTCCAGGAAGATGATCCGCGGGTTCCCGACGAGCGTCATCGCCAGGTCGAGCTTGCGGCGCATGCCCCCCGAGTAGGTCGACACCCGCTGGTGCGCCGCCTCGGCCAGCTCGAACCGCTCCAGCAGGTCCGCGACCACCCGTCCGCCGTCCCGGGCGGGGCGCCGGCTCAGGTCGACCATGAGCCGGAGGTTCTCCTGCCCCGTCAACAGCTCGTCCACGGCGGCGAACTGGCCCGTGACGCCGATCGCCGCGCGCACCGCCTTGGCCTCGTTCGCGACGTCGTGCCCGGCGACGCGCACCACCCCGGCATCGGCGCTCACCAACGTGGTGAGCACGTTCACCGTCGTCGTCTTGCCCGCCCCGTTCGGGCCGAGCAGGGAGAAGACCGTGCCGGCGCGGACATCCAGGTCGATGCCGGCGAGCACGGTCCTGCCCCCGTAGGTCTTCCGCAGCCCGGAGGCCACGATCGCGGAACTCGTCATGCCGCCACTGTCACCGGCCGGCCTGACACCGACCTGTTCCCGCCCTGACACGGGCACTGACACGGCGCCGGGCGGCCGGCCGCGTCACGGCGCCGTGTCCGCCCAGGTGACCGGCAGGCCGTGGACGCCGTAGATGTTCATGTCGGTCCTGAGCCTCACCTCGTCGGCGGGCACGGCGAGCTCCAGGGTCGGGAAGCGGCGCAGCAGCCCGCCGAAACCGGCGCGCATCTCGATCCGGGCCAGCTGCTGACCGAGGCACTGGTGGACGCCGTGGCCGAACGACAGGTGACCGCGGGCCTTGCGGTGGAGGTCCAACGCGTCCGGGTCGTCGAAGCGCAGCGGGTCGTGGTTGGCGGCCAGCAGCGACACGACCACGGTCGACCCCGCGCGGATCGTCTCACCGCCGAGCTCGACGTCCTCCGCGGCGTAGCGGTACAGGACGTCGACCACCGACAGGTAGCGCATGAGCTCCTCGACGGCATCGGGCAGCAGGTCCGGGTCGGCGCGCAGCACGGCCATCTGCTCGGGGTGCTCCAGCAGCGCGAACGTGCCCAGCGCCAGCATGTTCGCGGTCGTCTCGTGCCCCGCGAGCAGCAGCAGGAACGCGATGCCCGTCAGCTCCTCGACGGAGAGGTCGTCGTCGCGGGCCAGGTCCGACAGGACGTCCTCGCCCGGGTCGGCGCGCTTGCGCGTGACCAGCTCGCCCAGGTACGAGGTCATCGCGCCGTACGCGGCCATCTTCTCGTCGAGCGCGACGTCCCTCTCCAGGAACTTGGACGAGTTGACCTGGAAGGTCTCCCGGTCCGCGTAGGGCACGCCGAGCAGCTCGCAGATCACCAGCGACGGCACCGGCAGCGCGAACTCCCCGACCAGGTCCACCGGCGGCGTCATCCGGGCCATCCGGTCCAGCCGGCGCTCGACGACCTCGACGATCCCCTCCTCCAGCGCCTTCATGCGCTTGACGGTGAAGGCGCCGGTCAGCTTGCGCCGCAACCGCGTGTGGTCCGGCGGGTCCATGGCGATGAACAGGCCCGGCACCTGCGGGGACGGTTCGGTCGCGGCGGGCATGCCGGGCGTCTCGTGCGTCACGTGGATGACACCGAGGTCCTGGCGGGAGCTGAACCGGGTGTCGGCCATGACCTGCCGGACCGCGTCGTACCCGGTGACCAGCCAGCCCTCGTGACCGTCCGGGAACACCATCGGGCTGACCGGGTGGGCGTCGCGGAGCCGGGTGATCCCGCGCGGCGGGTCGAAGGGACCGGCGTCGCGCTCCACCGGCAGACCGTGCGGGATGGGCACCGTTCGACTCATCGGATGTCCTTTCGTGGCGGATGCTGCCGCCACGCTCACCGACGGGCCTGACACCGCCCTGACACGGCTCAGACACCGACCGCGCGGGCCTCGCGGACGGCCCGGAAGTAGGCGTTGGCGGCCGGCCGGAACATGAGCACCACGGCCGCGTACACCGCCGTCACGTGCACCACCCGGCTCGCGAAGAACGCGAGGTCCACCACCCCGGCGTCCAGCAGGTCCGACAGGGCCCGCTCACCCCGGAGGAGCTCCACCAACGGCTCGACCACCATCGACGCCACGCCGAGGACGCCGAGTCCGAGCACCAGCGCGACGCGCGCCCACTGCCGCCCCGCCCGCATCCGCGCCGCGACCAGCACCGCGGCGGTGAAGACCACCACCCGGATCGAGATGCCCACGGTCAGCTCGGCCGCCGACCCCGAACCGTCCGCGATCATCTGGCTGACGGCCACCACGGTCTCGAACACACCGGCCGCCACCGCCGTCACCCACAGCACGAACGCGCGCCGCACCGGTGCCGGCGGTGCGATCGTCCCCGACGCGGCCCGCGGAGCGGGGGACGACGACGCTGACGGGTGGGCCTCGGACTGCCGTGCCGGGTGGGACATGAGCTGCCTCACTTCACGCCGCAGGGGGGTGATCGTCCAACCCCCTCACCCTCCCGACGCCGCACCGACCGCGCACTACGGCGAACCGGTGGGTAACTACTGGTGCTACCCCCATTCCACGCGGGCGTGCCCGGACCGTCCTGCTCGCCCGGGCCGCCCGGGTACGACGAGCCGGTCGTCCACGGAGGTCGGTCAGCGGTCAGCCGCTCGCAGTGCCGCCGCCGCAGCGGACCGGACCGCCCGGTGCGGGTCGACCAGGGCGTCCGCGAGGAGGGAACGCAGGTCGTCCGGGGCGATGCGGCCCAGAGCGGTCGCGGCGTTGGCCCGGACGCGTGGCACGGGGTCGCGCAGTGCCCCGGTCAGCAGCGGGAGCGTCTTCTCGTGGGTGATCCGCCCCAGCGCCGCGGCGGCGCGGGACCGGACCAGCTCGTCCTCGTCCCGGAGCGCGTTCGTCAGCGTCCACAGGTAGGCCGGGTCGGCTCGTTGGCCGATGATCCAGACGATGACGCGCCGGACGAGCGGATCGGGGTCGTGGCCCGGCAGGTGGTGCCGCCCGCCGACGCGGGCGAGGATCCGTCCGGCGAGCTTGCGGACACGCCGCTCTCCGGTGGTCAGCAGCACCTGCACCAAGGTGGGCGCGAGCGAGTCGTCGGCCAGGCGGACCAGGCCGGTGAGGGCGGTGTGGACGTGCCGACCGTCGCAGGCGGCGGCCAGTCGGCCGAGAGCGCGGTGATCGCCGTGCTTGGCCAGCACGCGGAAGGCCCGTGCGCGGACGGAGGGGTGGACGTCGTCGGCGGCCTTGAGGGCGGCGGGAGTCACCAACGGCCCGCCGATCCGGTTCAGCGCGAGCAGGGCGCCCTCACGGACGTCGGCCGAGCCGTGGTCGAGCAGCGGCACGATCGCCGGCGCGGCCTCCAGCGCGCCGAGCTTGCCCAGCGCTTCCACCACGGGCAGCGACCGCGGGCCGTCGGACTCGCGCAGGACGTCGATGAGCGGGCCGGTCGCCTCGGCGGCGCGCAGGTTGCCGAGCACTTCCGCGGCCGCGAACCGGCCCGGGCGGCGATGGCGGAGGTGCTCGATCAGCACCGGCGCGACCCGCGGGTCGCCGGCCCGGCTCAGCGCGCGGGTGATCTCGTGCGCGGCGCCGTGCTGTGCCTGCCCCAGTGCGTCGGCCAGGACGTCCAGCCGTCGCGGATCACTGGTCTCCGCGATGCGCTGGGCGGCGGAGCGATCGAGCCAGGCCCGATCGCGGTCCGTCTCGTTCAGCAGCGTGACCAGCAGGTCGAACACCTCGTCCGAGGACTGCGCGGTGAGGCCTTCCAGGGCGGCCTGCACGACGTTGGCGGCGGGGTCGGACAAGGCCCGCACGAGGATGGGCTGATGAGCGGGATCGCGGCCGGAACCGAGGGCCTCGACCGCGATGGCGCGGACCATGCTGTTCGGGTGGGCCGCCAGGGTGCTCAGCCAGGCCGGCCCGTCCGGGTCTGACACCACCGCGCGCGTGTGCAGGCGGAGGGCTTGGTGCGCCTCGATGCGCGCCTCCGGCCAGCGATCCGGCCCGATCGGTTCGAGGCCGACCAGCCGGGCGACCAGCGCGTCCCCGGTGGCGGCGTCCGGATCCGGATGTCCGTGCATGACTCTCAGTGTGCTCGGTCGCGCCAACGAAATTCGCCCACCGGATCGGCACGAGCGCGGCAGTTCGAATGCAGTTCCGGATGAGGAAGTGCAGCGGGCTTCGAGATCCTGCGAACCGTGCCGATCAGCCCTGGGCGAGGTCCGCGAAGCGGCTGTAGTGCAGCTGGTGGGCCACCGTGATCGTGGCCGTCGGGCCAGCGCGGTGCTTGGCGATGATCAGGTCCGCCTCACCCGCGCGCGGGTCGTCCCGCTCCCACGCGTCCGGGCGGTTGATCAGGATCACCATGTCGGCGTCCTGCTCCAGCGAGCCGGACTCGCGCAGGTCGGACAGCTGCGGCCGCTTGTCGGTCCGCTGCTCCGGACCTCGGTTGAGCTGGCTGATCGCGATCACCGGCACCTCGAGCTCCTTGGCGATCAGCTTCAGGTTCCGGGAGAACTCCGAGACCTCCTGCTGGCGGGACTCGGTGCGCTTGCCCGACGACATCAGCTGGAGGTAGTCGACGACCACCAGCCGCAGGTCGTGGCGCTGCTTCAACCGCCTCGCCTTGGCCCGGATCTCCATCATCGTCAGGTTCGGCGAGTCGTCCACGAACAGAGGCGCCTCGCTGATCTCGCTCATCCGCCGGGCGAGCCTGGTCCAGTCGTCGTCACTCATCCGCCCACCGCGCATGTCCCCGAGGCGGATCCGCGCCTCCGCCGACAGCATGCGCATGACGATCTCCGTGCGCGACATCTCCAGCGAGAAGATCGCGCTGGTCAACCCGTGCTTCACCGAGCACGACCGGGCAAAATCCAGTCCCAGGGTCGACTTGCCGACGCCGGGGCGCGCGGCGACGATGATCATCTGACCCGGGTGCAGGCCGTTGGTCAGCTCGTCCAGGTCCGCGAAGCCCGTGGGGATGCCCAGGGACGAGCCGCCGCGCGAGGCGATGGCGTCGATCTCGTCCATGGTCGGCTGGAGCAGCTCCTCCAGCACCACGTAGTCCTCGGTCGTGCGGCGCTCGGTGACCTCGTAGATCGCCGCCTGCGCCCGGTCGACGACCTCGTCCACGTCGGCGCCCTCGGCGCCGTTGTACCCCAGCTGCACGATCCGCGTGCCCGCCTCCACCAGCCGCCGCAGCACGGCCTTCTCGGCCACGATCTCGGCGTAGTAGGAGGCGTTGGCGGCGGTCGGGACGGTGGCGATCAGGGTGTGCAGGTACGGCGCACCGCCGACGCGCAGCAGCTCGCCCCGGCGTTCGAGCTCCGCGGACACCGTGATCGGGTCGGCGGGCTCGCCGCGGCCGTAGAGGTCGAGGATGCAGTCGTACACGGCCTGGTGCGCGGGGCGGTAGAAGTCGTTGGGCGCGAGGACCTCGACCACGTCCGCGATGGCGTCCTTGCTCAGCAGCATCCCGCCGAGCACGGACTGCTCGGCGGCGAGGTCCTGCGGCGGCTGCCGTTCGAAGCCGGGCTCGGCCATGCCCCGGTCGTCCACCAGCGCCACCGTGAGCTCACCCCAATCTGCTGCCGTGCGGTTGTTGTACCTCGTGGGTCCGACAATTCCCGTCACGCCACGCCCGCGATCCAGCGACGCTAGAGCCACCTGGATGGCGTAGGCAAACGAGCCTGTGGACAACCCGGTGGACAGCTTGGGGATGGCCGCGCCGAGCTGACCACAGGCCTGGGGAAAGCTGTGGACAACTTGGGTACAACTCGGCCCCGTACAAAAGTTCGTGCAGGTCAGTCCCTGTGGATGAATATGTGGAAAAGTCGTGCGTCACAACGTCGGCGTGTCGCGTGTAACCGCCGGTACGGCGTGTCGCGCGCAACGTGTCACAAGGGTTGTCCACAGCCGGACGTGCGAAAGCGCCGCCCGACCAGAACACCTGGTCGAACGGCGCTCCCGGTGGATCAGCCCGCGTTCGCGACCTCGACGGACAGCGAGACGGTGACCTCCGGGTGGAGCCGGACGTTCACCGAGTGCTTGCCGAGGGTCTTGATGTGGCCGGCGATCTCGACGGCCCGCTTGTCCAGCGTGGGGCCGCCGGCCGCACGCACGGCCGACACGACGTCGGACGAGGTGACGGAGCCGAACAGCTTCTTCGAGCCGGCCGCGGCCTTGGCCTTCAACGTCACGGAGCCCAGGCCCTCGAGCGAGGCCTTGATCTCCTTGGCGTGGTCCAGGTCGCGGACCCGGCGGGTGTCCTGCGCACGGCGGATGACCTCGACCTGCTTGGCCGCGCCCTTGGTGGCGACGATCGCCAGGCCGCGGGGCAGCAGGTAGTTGCGGCCGTAGCCGTCCTTGACCTCGACGATGTCGCCGGGGCCGCCGAGGCCGGTCACGTCAGCGGTGAGGATGAGCTTCACGATGCCGTCCCCTTTCTCAGCGAGCGGTCGAGGTGTAGGGCAGCAGCGCCATCTCGCGGGCGTTCTTGACGGCGACCGCGACGTCGCGCTGGTGCTGGGAGCAGTTGCCGGTGACCCGGCGGGCGCGGATCTTGCCCCGGTCCGAGATGTACTTCCGGAGCAGGGTGGTGTCCTTGTAGTCGATGAGGTTGGCGTTCTTGTCCTTGCAGAACGCGCAGACCTTCTTCTTGGGCTTGCGCACAGGCGGCTTGGCCATGTGTGGACTCCTGGTATTACGCAGTGAAGTGTGGAGTGGACCGGTGCCGGTCTAGAAGGGGGGCTCGTCGGCGAAGCCACCCGAGCCGGCCGGGGGCGCGGAGCCCCACGGGTCGTCGGCCGGGGCGCCACCGCCGCCGCCACCGCGGGACTGACCGCCGCCGCCGAAGCCGCCGCCGCCGTCCCCGCGGCTCACCTTGTTGACCTTCGCGGTCGCGTAGCGCAGCGAGGGGCCGATCTCGTCGACCTCAAGCTCGATGACGGTGCGCTTCTCGCCTTCCTTCGTCTCGAAGGAACGCTGGCGCAGCCGCCCGGTCACGAGTACGCGCGAACCGCGCGTGAGCGACTCGGCCACGTTCTCCGCGACCTGCCGCCACACGTTGCACCGCAGGAACAGCGCTTCGCCGTCCTTCCACTCACCGCTCGCCTTGTCGAACGTGCGGGGGGTGGAAGCCACGGTGAAGCTCGCCACCGCGGCGCCGGACTGGGTGAAGCGGAGCTCGGGATCGGCGGTCAGGTTCCCGACCACCGTGATCGTCGTCTCGCCTGCCATGTCGGGGTGCTCCTAGGCCTTCTTGGCGGCCTTGACGGCGGCCTTGGCCGCGATCCGCGCCGCGGTCTTCGCGGCCTTGGCGGGCTCGCGCCGGATGACCTTGGTCCGGAGCACCGTCTCCTGGAGGCCGAGCTGGCGGTCCAGCTCCTTCACCGCGTCGGGGCTCGAGATGAGGTCGAGGACGGCGTAGATGCCCTCGGAGCTCTTGTTGATCTCGAAGCTCAACCGGCGCTTGCCCCACACCTCGACCTTCTCCACGTTGCCACCCGTGGTGCGGATGACGTTGAGGAACGTGTCAAGGGACGGCGCGATCGTGCGCTCGTCGAGACTGGGGTCGAGGATGACCATCACTTCGTAATGACGCATGAAGACCACTCACCTCCTGTGGACTCGGCGGCCACGGACGTTCCGTGGCAGGAGGGTCGTCGCGTCAGCAACCCGTGAAGGGTAACAGGCGGTCAGGCGGTGGCTCGGCGCAGCACCCACGTGCGCACCAGGGCACCCGTCACGCAGGACAGCAGCAGCACCGCCAGCAGCACGGGAGCGGCCACGCCGCCGCCCATCCGACCACCGGCGGGCAGCGCCTGGGCACGGCCCGCGGTCTGCACGCTGTCGGAGTCCTCCGCGCCGGGCACGCCGTAGCCGGGCCGGTAGCCGCTCACGCCGCCGCCATAGCGCACGCCCGGTGACGGCGCGTACCGGCCGGGGACGGCGAACGGCAGGGAGCCGTAGCTGAACAGCGGCACGCGGCCGAAGTTGCCGCCCCACGGGTTCGAGCCGTACAGCGGCACGTCGAGCCCGCCGACGCCGCCGACCGGGTTGTTCCGGGGCTGGCCGCTCGGGCTGGTGCCGGGGTCGGAGGCGCCGGGCGTCGTGCCGGGGTTGACGCCCGGCTGACCGGTCTGCGGCGGCTGGTTCGGCGACGGCTTGCCGCCGGGCACGCCGGGGACCTGGCCCACGGCCTGCTGGGAGGCGTCCGCGAGGGCCTTCGACCCGTCCTGGACGGGCGCGACGGCGGCGTTGACGCCCTGGAGGGTGACGCCGCACAGCTTGGTCAGCTCGGTGCGCACGCCGGAGGAGAGGGTGACGATGATCGGCCCGAGCAGGGGCAGCTTGGCCAGCTCGGCGTTGACCTTGTTCGCGATCTCGCCGCCGGTGATGACGCCCGAGCCGGTGGGGATCGCGCCGAGGGGGATGGGCGGCAGGGCGGAGAACGCCTGGCGGAACGGTTCGGCCAGCGGCGGTCCGAGCAGCGGGACGGCCCGGACGAGCTGCACGACCGGGTCGAGCACCGCGCCGGTGCTCAGCGCCACCGGCGTGCCCGGTGCGCCCTGCACGGTCGTCGCGCAGCTGCCCACGACGACGGGTTCGGCGGCCGAGGCCGAGCCGGACCCCGCGGCGGCGCCGGCCGTGCCGACCGCGAGCACGACGGTCGCCGCGCCCACCAGTCGAGTGAGCCGGATCCGCATGTCTGGCCTCCTGGCGTGCCGCGGGTGAAACAGTTTCCTACTTGCAAGTAACGAGGGTAGGTGCTGATGGTGACGCGGGCCATCCCCCTCGGTGACAATTTTCCTATCGGCGGTGGTCGCCGGGGCGTTGCAGGGCCCGACTACCCTGCACTCTCATGCGCATCGGGGCCCACGTCCGCGACGACGACCCGCTCGGCGCCGCCGTCGAACGCGGCGCCGACGTGGTGCAGTTCTTCCTGGCCGACCCCCAGGGGTGGAAGGCCCCGAAGCCGCACCCCCAGACCGACGGGTTGCTGGCCTCTGACCTGGACGTCTTCGTCCACGCGCCGTACCTGGCCAACGTCGCGTCGCTCAACAACCGCATCCGCATCCCGTCGCGCAAGATCGTGCTCCAGCACGCCGAGGCGGCGGCGAAGGTCGGCGCCAAGGGCCTGATCGTGCACGGCGGGCACGTCACCAAGGGCGAGGACCCGGGCGAGGGCATCGCGAACTGGCGGAAGATGTTCGAGCGGCAGGCCGAGAGCGGTGGCTTCGCGGTGCCGATCCTGATCGAGAACACCGCGGGCGGCGAGAACGCCATGGCGCGGACGTTCGACATGCTCGGCAGGCTGTGGGACGCGGTCGGTGAGTTCGACGCCGGGTTCTGCCTGGACACCTGCCACGCGTTCGCCTCCGGCGAGGACCTGGTCGGCATCGTCGACCGGGTCAAGGCCATCACCGGCCGCATCGACCTGGTCCACCTGAACAGCTCGCGCGACGAGTTCGGCTCCTCGCGCGACCGGCACGCCAACATCGCGTCCGGCACGATCGACCCGGGGCAGCTGGTCGAGGTGGCCGCCGCGGCCGGCTCGCCGGTGCTGGTCGAGACACCGGACGAAGGGCAAGCGGCGGACATCGCGTTCCTCCGCGAGCACCTGGGCCGATGAGCGTGACACGGGAGGTGGTGGCCGTGCCCGAGCGGGCGGGCGCCGGGTCGCGGTTGCCGCGGTTCGGCCGGGTCGCGCTCGCCGCGGTCGTCCTCCTGTGCGGGCTGACGATGCTCGCCGGCTTCCTCAACAAGGACCGCTGCACCGGGCCGGAGTTCGACCAGTGGGGCCGCAGCGCGCCGGACTACGAGGAGCGCAACAAGGCCGAGGTCTGCTACTCCGACATCCAGCACCTGTGGATCGGCCGTGACGTCGACCGGCACGTGTTCCCGTACGTGCACGGCAGCATCAACAGCAAGGGCGTGCTGGTCGGGGGCGTGGTCGAGTACCCGGTGCTGACCGGCCTGCTGATCTGGGCGGGTGCGCTGTTCGCGCGCACCGACGCGGCGTTCCTGCTGTTCTCGGCGTTGCTGATGGCGCCGTTCGGGCTCGCCACCGGGTGGCTGCTGGGCAGGCTGAGCCGGTGGCGCGCGCTGATCTGGGCGCTGGGCCCGCCGATGGTGCTGTACGCGTTCCACAACTGGGACCTGCCGGTCGTGTTCTGCGCGGTGGCCGCGGTGTACGTGGTGCACCGGGGTTGGGGCAGGCGCGAGCGACCGCTGGTGGACCGGGCGGTGGTCGCGTCGGTGCTGCTGGGCATCGGGTTCGCGTTCAAGATCTACCCGGCGATCTTCGTGCTGCCGCTGTGCCTGTACGTGCTCACCGGCGGTCCCGGTGGTCGGTGGCTGCCGCGCGGGGTCCGGTACGACTTCGCGGGCGCGGTGAAGGTCGCGCTGGCGTCCGTGGTGACGGTGGTGCTGATCAACCTGCCGATCGCGGTGGCCGGGCTGGAGGGCTGGAAGGCGTCGTTCGCGTTCCAGGGCCTGCGTCGGGTCGACATCACCACGAACTCGATCTGGTTCTGGTCGATGCGGCCGTTCATGTCCGACGACACCATGCAGTCGCTGGTCGGCGTGCTGTCGCCGGTCGGGATCCTGGTGTCGTTCGCGCTGGCGTGCTGGATCGGCTGGCGCCGGTACGCGCGCGAGGGCAGCTACCCGTGGGTGCCGGTGTCGGCGGCGATGCTGTGCGGGTTCCTGCTGCTGCACAAGGTGCACTCGCCGCAGTACACGCTGTGGCTGGTGCCGATGTTCGTGCTGCTGCGGGTGCACTGGGGCTGGGTCGCGGCGTACTTCGCCGCCGACGTCGCCATGGGCATCGGCATCTTCCGCTGGTACTACGCGATCGAGTTCGGTGAGCCGTCGGGCATCTACGACGGGTTCGCCGCGCAGGCCGTGGTGATCGGCGTGTGGGGCCGGGCGGCGCTGCTGGTGGCGTTGTTCCTGGTGTTCCTGAAGTCCGAGGTCACCTTCACCGACCGCAAGCCGACGCGCCCGCGCCGTCCCGCGCCGTCGACCACCGCCTGACCGCGGGCCACCAAGACCCCGGCCACGTCCAGAACCCGGACCACCGGTGGGCACCGGCGGTCCGGGGGGCTTCAGCTCCCGACCGGCCCTGAGGCCGCGGCGCCGACCGGGGTCTCCGGTTCGGCCTCCGCCCGTCGACCCGATCGGCCGAGGCGCAGCGCGAACCGGTCCGGCGCGGCGTCGAAGGCGCCGCCGCACGGGTCGTCGTCGCCCGCCTGGCGCACCTTGTCCAGCTCCGGCCGGTAGATCTCGCGCACGATGAACACGCACAGCACGATCACCGCGACGTCGCGCAGGACCACCGCGCCGAGGAACCAGTCGATCGGCAGGCCCTTGTTCTCCACACCGAGGTAGAAGAACATCCGCGGCACCCAGACCAGCGCGTCCACTGCCATCCACGCCAGCAGCAGCTTCCACCGCGGCAGCGCGAGCACGGCCAGCGGCACGAGCCACAGCGAGTACTGCGGGCTCCAGACCTTGTTCGTCAGCAGGAACGCGGCCACCACGAGGAACGCCAGCTGCGCGAACCGGGGCCGCCGGGGCGCGCTCAGGGCCACGAACGCGACCGCCGCGCAGCACACCAGGAACAGCACGGCGCTGACCGTGTTCAGCACCTCGGGTGCCTGCCCGTGCATCAGCCCGGGGTCGAAGCCCGGCCACCCGGTCCACTGCGAGACCACGTTGTACAGCGAGTCCGGGTCGACGCCGCGCTCGGTGTTCAGCCGGAAGAACTCGCGCCACCCGTCGGGGTACAGCCAGGCGATGGGGGCGTTCACCAGCCCCCACGTCGCCACCGTCGCGCCGAGCGTGGTGAACCCCTGGCGCAGCTTGCCCGCCCGCCAGCACAGCAGCAGCAGCGGTCCGAGCAGGAACAGCGGGTACAGCTTCGCCGCGCCGCCCAACCCCAGCAGCACGCCTGCCAGCACGGGCTTCTTGCGCGCCCACGCCAGCATCCCCGCCGTCGCGAACGCCGTGGCCAGCGTGTCGAAGTTGGTGAACGCGTGCACGATGACCAGCGGCGACACCGCCACCAGCACCGCGTCGTACGGTCGTCGCCTGGCCAGCTGCGCCACCGCGTACGCGGTCACCAGCCACGCCAGCGCCAGCCACAGCGCGGTGATGTCGAAGTACACGATCACGGTCATCGGGTTCGGCAGCCAGCCGGACGAGGCGATCACCGTCCACCCCTGCGCCATGCGGGCGTTGAGCAGCTGGAACATGCCCGTCAGCACGGGGTACTCCATGTACCGCACGTGCGCCGTCGGCTTGCCCTCGTCGTCCACCCAGGACGTGCGGTAGGGGAACGTGTCCGCCTTGTCCAACCGCTCCGCCGTGTACAGCGGCACGGTGTCGGAGTAGCACATCGCGGTGAACTGCTTGCTGCCCCGCCAGTCGAGCTGCACCACGCCGTTGTCGTCCACGTACTGCTGGATGCACGGCGACTTCTGGAACCAGGCCAGCGCCAGCGTCACCACCGCGAACAGCAGCACGACGCGCAGCGGCGTCCAGAACCACTGCCGCCCGACCGACGCGTGCCGGCCGACCGGTCCCCCCAGCGGCTTGCTCGCCGTCCGGGCCAGCGGCTCGGTCCAGGTCGGGTTGACCCGCTCCTCCGGGCTGAGCGAGACGGTGTCGTCGGCGTTCGCCTGCGGGTCGTCGGCGTTCGCCTGCGAGTGCTGCGAGGGGCTGGCCACGGAAACGGATGCTACGGGCACGCGTCGACAGCGGTTGTGAGGTCCGCCCATGTCCGGCCGGCCGGGTTCGGGCGCCCGACGGCGAAGGGCCCGACCCGGCGCGCTGCCGGATCGGGCCCTTCGGGGTGCGTGCGGTGCTAGCCCGTCGGTGGGCCGCCGTTGCCGATGCCCGGATCGGGCTCGTTCGGGGTCGTCGTGGTGGTCGTGGTCTGGCAGGTGAGGCCCACGCACGGACGGGGGGTGCGAGTCGTCGTCGGCGGCTGCTGCCGGGTCGTCGTCGGCTCGGTCGTCGTCGTGCGGTTCTCCTCTTCCCGCTTCGTCGTCGTGGTCGTCGTGGTCGTCGTGACCACCGGCTTCGGGTCCTCGAACTGGTTCAGGGGCCTGGCCCTCGGGAAGGGCTCCGGGGGAGTCCCCTCCAGGGCCTTGTCCATGAACTTCTTCCAGATCTGACCGGGCAGGCCACCGCCGAAGATCGGGTTGCCCTTGGCGTCCGTCAACGCCACGTTGCCCTCGTTGCGACCCATCCACACCGAGGCCGACAGCGACGGCGTGTAGCCGACCATCCAGGCCTTCGAGTTCTGGCTGGCGTCGTCGGGGAGCTCGTGGGTGCCGGTCTTGCCGGCGCACTCGCGGCCCGTGCAGGGGATCCGCGAGTACGTGAGGACCGGCTTGAGCGCCTCGGTGACGTTGTCCGCGATGTCCTGGTTCTTCTGCGCGTCCGGGTCGAACGCCTGCCGCGTCACGTCGACGTGCTGATAGACGGCCTTGCCCTCGGAGTTGGTGATCTTCGAGATGAAGAACGGCTGGTGGTAGATGCCGCGCGCGGCGAAGGTGGCGTAGGCCGAGGCCATGTCGAACGGCCGGACCTGCGCCTCGCCGCCACCGATCGCGATACCGACGTTCGGTGCGCCGCCGTTCTCGTTGACCAGCAGCTTCTGCGGGCCGTTGCCGACGTCCACGGACTCGGGGATGCCCGCCGCGTGCGCCGCGTCGGCGACCGGCTGGGTGCCGATCTCGATCACCATCTCGTAGAACACCGTGTTCAGCGACATCTCCATCGCCTTGCGGACGGGGCACTTCTCGCCGCAGGTGTTGTTGCGGTCCGACGCGTTGCGGATGGTGATGCTCGTGCCGCCGAGGTTGAACGTCTTCGGGGAGCGGCCGTCGTAGGTCGAGCCGAGGCCCTTGCCCGCCTTGAGGGCGGCGACCAGGTCGAACGGCTTGAACGACGAGCCCGCTTCCTGGAGGGTGCCGGTGGCGTAGTCCAGGCCGGTGCCGTCGTCGCCCGCGTAGTACGCCTTCACCGCGCCGGTCTGCGGGTCGATCGCGGTGAGCGACTGCTTCAGCTCCGGCGGCTGGCCGCCCATGACGTCGCGCACCGCGTCCTCGGCCGCCTGCTGCTTCGGCGGCTCGATGGTGGTGTGCACGGTGACGCCGAGCTGCTGGGACTTCTCCTGACCCCAGTTGACGGCCTCGGACTCCATCTCCTCGAGGACCTTGTTCTTGATGTGCAGGCGTGCGCCGGCCAGACCGGACTGCTCGACCCGCTCGACCGGCACGGCGACCGGCTCGGTCTTGCGGTAGTTGTCGTCGATCCAGTTGAAGTTGCGCAACTGGTTCATGACGTAGGTCCAGCGGTCCTCCCGGTAGGTCGGGTTCTCGGACTTGCTGGGGTTCTGGATCATGCCCGCGAGCAGGGCGGCCTGGGAGTGGGTGACCTGGCTCAGGTCGTCGATGTTGAAGTACTCCTTGGCCGCGGTCTTGATGCCGTAGGCCGAGCGCCCGAAGTACACCGTGTTCAGGTAGGCCGTCAGGATGGCTTCCTTGTCCTGCTCCTGCGACATCTTGTACGCGGTGACCATCTCGTTGAACTTGCGGGTCAGCGTCTCGTCGGCCTTCTTGGTGGCCTTCTTCACGTACTGCTGCGTCAGGCCGGAGCCACCGGAGTCGCGGTCGGTCACCTGGTACCAGGCCGCGCGCGCGATCGACCGCATGTCGAAGCCCGGGTTCGTCTCGAACGTCGGGTCCTCGGCGGCGAAGACGGCGTGCTTGATGGTGTCCGGGATCTCCTCGTACTTGACCAGGGTGCGGTTCGCGCCCTCCGGGGCGATCTTGGCCATCACCGTGTCGTCGGCGTAGAGGATGGTGATCGCCTTGCCCTGCTCGGCCGCGACGGCCTCCGGGTTCGGCACGTCGACCACCTGGTAGGCGATGGCGAACGCGACGACCGGGGCCAGCAGCATCAGGCCGAAGGCGACGTAGGCGGTGCGGCGCACGCGGCGCCAGACCTTCTTGCGGCGCACGACGCGGGCCTCCTCATCGGTCAGCTCCTCGTCGTACTCGTCCTCGTAGAACGGTTCGAGTTCGACCTCGTCCTCGCGGTGCGTGAGCAGCTCCGGCTCGCGCGGGGTGCTCTGGTAGACGGGCGGGAGACAGCGAGTGTGACAGGTCAGCCACCTCGGGAATCGCCAGGTGCTGTCCGC
>NZ_JBFAAX010000004.1:0-65709 GCF_040639995.1 Actinosynnema sp. NPDC023658
CCAGTTCGGCGAGCGCCCGAGCAGGCCGACCAGGCGGTCGGTGATGGGCGCGTCCTCCGGCACGGCGACCGGCATCGCGAACGCCGCGCCCGGACCGCGCACGTCCGGCGTCGTCGGGTAGCGCAGCGCCATCCGGTAGGCGGCCGTGGCCAGCTCGGTGTCCAGCGTGCTGTCGACCCCGATGGCCCGGCACAGGTCCCAGGCGTGCGTGAGGTTGTCCACGAAGTGCGCGGCCACCAGGTGGCTGCCGGGTCGGCGGCCGTAGCCGGGGAACTCGGCCTCCCGCTCCAGCACGCCGTCCGCGCGGAACGCCTCGGTGGCCGCGTCGGTCGCGACCCGGTAGGCGGTGATCATGTCGTCGCTCGCCGGCGCGTCGACGGTCGTGCGGCGGATGGCCGCGTTGAACGACAGCGTCGACTCGACCTGGTGGCGCAGCAGCTCGTAGACGGTCCAGCCGGCGCACGGCGTGGCCAGGTCCAGGTGGCTCTCGTCCAGCTCCGCCATGAGCTTCAGGTTGAGGTCGAGCGACGACCGGTTCAGGTCCAGGAGATCCATGTTCATCCACCCCTCAAGTTGTACGAACGATCGTACAATTAGTTCGGGAACGGTCAAGGGGGTTAGCGTGGTCGGTGTGAAGGTCGACGGACGGGTGGAGCGGGGCGAGCAGACGCGGCGGCAGATCCTGCGGCGGGCCGCGGACATCGCGTCGGTCGAGGGGCTGGAGGGCCTGTCGATCGGGCGGCTCGCGACGGAGCTGCGGGTCAGCAAGAGCGGGGTGTTCGCGCACTTCGGGTCCAAGGAGGAGCTGCAGCTGGCGACCGTGCGCGCGGCGGCGGCGATCTTCGTGGCGCGGGTCGTGGAGCCCGCGCTGGCCGTGCCGCCGGGGTTGGAGCGGTTGAGACTGCTGCTGGACGGCTGGCTGGAGTACTCGGAGGACCGCACGTTCCCCGGCGGGTGCTTCTTCTACGCCGTGCAGGCCGAGTTCGACGCCCGGCCGGGCCGGGTGCGCGACGCGGTCGCCCGCTACGGGCGCGAGTGGAACGACTACGTCCGCGAGACCGTCGCGGCGGTCGAGGGGGTCACCGACCCGGACCAGGTGGCGTTCGAGCTGATCGCGTTCCTGGAGATGGCCAACGTCCAGTCCGTGCTGCACGACGACCCGCGCGCCTACGACCGGGCGCGGGTGGCGGTGCGCGGGCGGTTGGCTCAGGCGGCCGGGGCGGCGTCCGCGACCCGGCGCTGAGCGGCCCTGACGGCCATCCCGATCGGCACGCCGACCAGCGCGGCCACCGCGAGGGAGACCAGCGTGGCCACCAGCGGGTTGCTGAAGAGCTGCCCGCCGAAGTAGCCGAGGACCGCGGTGTAGGCGCTCCACAGCGCCGCGCCGACCACGGCGATCGGCGCGAACCGCCGCACCGGCCACCGCAGCGACCCGGCCAGGAGCGCCCCGACGATCCCGCCGCCGGGCACGAACCGCACCGCGACCAGGATCGACTCGCCCCGCGTGGCCAGCTGGGAGGCGGTCCACGCGACCACCGCGCGCGGCCGGGGCCGTCGGCTGAACCGCGTGAGCGCCCGCATCCCGAGCCCGCGGCCGATGGAGAAGTTGACCAGGTCCGACAGGGTGCAGCCGAGCGCCGCCACGGCGATCACGGCGTGCAGCGGGAGGTCGCCGGACGCGGCGAGCACGCCGCAGCCGATCAGCACCGCCTCCGTGGGCGCCATCGGCACGAGGGCGACCAGGAACAGCACCACGAGCTCGGTCATGTCCGGGGGAACGCCCGGTTGTTCCCGGACCATCCCCGACCGGGCCGCGTCTTCAGCATTTCGTCAGCTACGTCTCACGAATCCGCTGGTAGAGCGGCGACGGTGTTACGTGCGGCACACGTCTCGCCCGGGTCTTCGGTGAAGAAGGCGGTGGTGAGGTGGGCGTGGAAGACGACGTCCGGCCCCTCCGGCATCAGGAACAACGTGAACGGCCGCGCTCCGCTCGCGACCGTGTGCACCCCGGCGGCCGTGGAGTGCAACAGGTCGAGCGCACGGGTCGCCTCGGTGCCCCACGGACACCGCAGTTCGGGCAGGTGCGCCTGCTGGGACGCCGCGAACAGCCGCTGGTACTCGTCGCCGAGCGCGGGTGCACACGCCACCACGTCCGGGAACCGGACCGGTGCGTAACCGGCTTCGACGCGCTCTATCCGCCTCACCGCCACCCGTGACCGGGCCGCGAGGTCCTCGACGCTGAACCCGGCCGCCTCCCGCAGTGCGCGGATCTCCTGCCCCAACAGCCGTCCCCGCAACGTGGGCACCGCCATCACGCCGCCTCCAGGCCACGCCGCGCGTCCGCACCGAAGTCGAGCAACGCCACCCGCGCGAGCACGTACTGCCGGCACGGCACCGTCGGCCGCTGCCACCACCGCCTGCCCCAGCACGCGCGGCAGTAGCCGTCGGCGTCGGGCCGGTGGCCGTCCAGCAGAGCCCGGACCGCCGCCACGAGCAACGGCACCTCGGACCGGGCGAGGTCGGCCGCCACCCGGTCATCCCCCACGACCGCGACCTGGTTGATCACTTCCAGTCGGTCCCGGACCTGGAGATGCAGTTCCTGCCACACGAGCCCTCCCGACGATCAACCCCGCTTTGTGGCCCAAAACTAAACCCAAAAACTTTGGAACAGTAGTCGCCCAATGGGGTGCAAGCAGGAACGGGCAGGATGGCGCTCATGTCCCGACGCGACACCGTCGCACTTAAGTGGCTCCTGGGCGCCACGCTCCGCAACCACCGCAAGGCGGCACGGAAGACGTTGGGGCACGCCGCCGCGCACCTCGGTGTCTCCGAGAGCAAGATCAGCAACATGGAGTCCGGCCGCTACGGGCAGTCGCCGGAAGAGATCGCCGCACTGCTCGCGCTCTATGGTGCCGAGCCCGGGCGCAGCGCGCGGATCGTCGCTTTGGCGCAGCAGGAGGAGACCGGCAGTTGGTGGGCCCCGTGGTCCGGGGTGCTGCCCGACTGGCTCCGGCTCTTCGCCGGCTTGGAAGGCATGGCCGCGTCCGCCTTCGTGTACTCGCCCCTCTTCGTGCACGCCCTGCTGCAAACCGAGGAGTACGCCACCGCGGTGGCGGCCTCGGCGCGTCGGGTACGACCGGTCGACATGGACCGAATGGTGGCGTTCCGCATGGAGCGCCAACGGCGACTGGTCGAGGGAGCGAGCCCGCTGGAGCTGCACTTCGTGATCGAGGAGACCGCGCTCCTCCGGCCGATCGGTGGCGAAGAGGTCCTGCGCCGCCAGGCGGAGCACTTGGTGAAGGCGGCACGACTGCCCGGTGTGGACATCCAGGTCATCGAGGCGGGGGTCGGCATGCACCCCGGGTTGACCGGTGAGTTCACCCTGTTCGGGTTCGAGGAGTTCGACGACGCCGTGTACGTGGAATTGCAGGAGGACGCCGTCTACCTCAACGACTCGGCGAAGGTCAGGGCCTATAGCATGACTGCGAAAACTCTTCGCGATATTGCCCTGGACCGGCACGAGTCCGCTTCGCTCATCGCGTCACTGGTCCGGGCGCGGTAGCAACTGGAGGTCGCCGTGACCACCTCGCCACGCTGGGTCAAGTCCAGCTACTCGATGGAGAACGGCAGCTGCGTCGAAGTGGCCGCCGCACCGGCCTCGATCGCCGTCCGCGATTCGAAGAACGTCGACGGGGCCGTGCTGGCGTTCCCCGCGGCCCGGTGGGCGGGGTTCCTCGCCACCGCGGGGCGGCGGGGAACCCCGTGAGCCGTCCTACCGGTGGGCGCGGTTGATCGCGGAGACCAGGGCGCGCAGCGCCGCGGCCACCGTGGAGCTGTCGATGCCGACGCCCCACAGCACGCGGTCGGAGACGGCGCACTCCAGGTAGGCCGCCGCACGGGCGTCGTCACCCGACGACATGGCGTGCTCGAAGTAGTCCAGCACCCGCACGTCGTAGCCGACGGTGGCCAGGGCGTCCACGAACGCGGCGATCGGGCCGTTGCCGCTGCCGGTGATCTCCTGCGTCTCGCCGTCCACCACCACGACGGCCTTGATCTGCTCGCTGCCGCTGCCGTCGCCGGACACCTTGTGCCGCAGCAGCCTCAGCGGCGCGGTCGGGTCCAGGTACTCGTCGGCGAACGAGTCCCACATGTCCTTGGGACCGATCTCGCCGCCGCGGGTGTCGGTGACCTCCTGGATGACCTTGGAGAACTCCACCTGCAACCGGCGCGGCAGGTCCAGGTGGTGCTCGGTCTTCATCAGGTACGCCACGCCGCCCTTGCCGGACTGCGAGTTCACCCGGATGACGGCCTCGTAGTTGCGGCCGACGTCCTTCGGGTCGATCGGCAGGTACGGGACGTCCCACGGGTACTCGTCCACGTGCTGCCCGGCGGCCTTGGCGGCGTCCTCCAGGGCCTCGAAGCCCTTCTTGATCGCGTCCTGGTGCGAGCCGGAGAACGCGGTGAAGACCAGGTCACCGCCGTAGGGGTGGCGCTCGGCCACGGGCAGCTGGTTGCAGTACTCGACCGTGCGCCGGATCTCGTCGATGTCGGAGAAGTCGATCTGCGGGTCGACGCCCTGGCTGAACATGTTCATGCCCAGCGTCACCAGGCACACGTTGCCGGTGCGCTCGCCGTTGCCGAACAGGCAGCCCTCGATGCGGTCGGCGCCCGCCAGGTAGCCCAGCTCGGCCGCCGCCACGCCGGTGCCGCGGTCGTTGTGCGGGTGCAGCGACAGGATGATCGACTCGCGCCGGGCCAGGTTGCGCGACATCCACTCGATCGAGTCGGCGTACACGTTGGGCGTGGCCATCTCGACCGTCGCCGGCAGGTTGATGATCAGCGGCTTGTCCGGCGTCGGCTTGATGATCGCGGAGACCGCGTCGCAGACCTCCAGCGCGTACGACAGCTCGGTGCCGGTGTAGGACTCGGGCGAGTACTCGTAGCGGAACTCGGTCTCCGGGTAGTCCTTCTCCTGCGCCAGCGCGAACGAGGCGGCGTCGGTGGCGATCTTCTTGATGCCCTCGCGGTCGGACTTGAACACGACCCGGCGCTGCAGGATCGACGTCGAGTTGTAGAAGTGCACGATGGCCTTGGCCGCGCCGCGCAGCGACTCGAACGTGCGGGCGATCAGCTCGGGGCGGCACTGGGTGAGCACCTGGATGGTCACGTCGGGCGGGATCGCGCCGTCCTCGATGATCTCGCGGACGAAGTCGAAGTCGGTCTGCGACGCGGCCGGGAAGCCGACCTCGATCTCCTTGTAGCCCATCCGCACCAGCAGGTCGAACATCTTGCGCTTGCGGGCGGGCGACATGGGGTCGATCAGCGCCTGGTTGCCGTCACGCAGGTCGACGGCGCACCACAGGGGCGCCTTGGTGATCCGCTTGGTCGGCCACGTGCGGTCCGGTACGTCGACCGTCTCCACCTGCTCGTGGAACGGCCGGTAGCGGTGGACGGGCATCGACGTGTCGCGCTGCGGGTTCCAGACGGGCTGGCCGGGTACGGGACGCGCCGGGGGCCGGATGCGGCTCGTGCCGGTGGTGTAGGCGTCGGGGCTCGTGCTCATGATCGGGGTGCTCCTGGGTGCCGGTGGGAGGAGACGACCGGCGGCAACGCTCGATCCCGCGACGGGGGGCCGGTCTGATCAGACCCCGTCACGGCGGCGAAGCAGGAGGGCACGTGCCATGCGGGACAGGTTAACCGCATTCCGCGCCGAGGTGGAACCGAGCGCCCAGATGGTGGAACTTCACCCGGTCGAGTTTCACTCGATCGTGGTTCGGGCACCTTCTTGACATGTCGAGATGGCGAACCTCAACGCGCAGCGGCAACTACACCGCTGCCCGAGTGATCCGCGGTGTCGGTGCCGTTTTCGCGGGCATCGAGGTGCTGTACATCCTGATGCTCCTCATCGGGGTGAACACGGCCAACGCGTTCTTCCGCTTCATCCAGCAGCTCGCCGAGCCGTTGGCGCTCTTCTTCCCGGGGCTGTTCCAGACCGGCAACAACAACCTCGACGTGATCCTGAACTACGGCCTCGCGGCGGTCTTCTGGCTCGTCGTGGCAGGCCTGCTGGCCCGCGTCGTAGCGCGCTAGCCCACCTCCGTCCCGGTCCTCGCCGTCCTCCCCCCTGCGGCGGGGACCGGGCGTTTTTCCTAGGCTGCCGACATGGTGGAAGACCGGACCGCGGACGCTTCGGTGCGATCGAGGGCCGTCGCGGTCGTGGCGGGCGTGCTGAGCTGGGCGGGACTGCTGATCGCGGTGGTCCTGGTGGCCCACGTGCTGCTCACCGTCGGCGGCGCGAACCCGGCCAACTCGATCACGACGACCGTCGCGACCTGGGCCGACCGGTTCGCGCTCGGGTTCCGCGACCTGTTCACCCCGCAGGATGCGAAGCTCGCCGTGCTGGTGAACCACGGTCTCGCGGCGATCTTCTGGCTCGTCGTCCGGTCACTCGTGCTGAAGCTCGTCCGCCGCCTCGGCTGAGGGCTCGGCGGACCCGGCCGCGGACTCGTCGGGGAACGCGGGCCGACCCCACCGACCTGCGAAGACCGTCTCGCTCAACGGCTTGCGCACGCGTGGCCGCCGTTCCCGCGCCCGCAGGTCCTCGGGCAGCTCCTCCGGGTCGCCGAGCACCCCCACGGCGATCACCACGACGGGCCGCACGTGGTTCGGCAGCCCGAACGCCCCGCGCACCTCGTCCGGCGAGAACCCGCCCACCTGGTGCGTGACCAGGCCGAGGTCCACGGCCTGCAGCACGAGGTTCTGCACCGCCAGACCCAGCCCGAACTCGGTGTTCGGCACCGGTCCGCGCTCGTCGGTCTCGGCCACCGCGCCCACGAGCAGCACGGACGCCCGCCCCGCCCACGTCCGGTTGCCGGGCCGCAGCGCGGCGAAGATCCGCTGGAACGTGTCGTCGCCGCGGTAGCCGACGAGGAACCGGGCGGGTTGCGTGTTGCCGTGCGAGGCCGCCCAGCGGGCCGCCTCCAGCAGCACGCGCACGGTGTCCGGCGACACCTCGGCCGTGCCGTCGAACGCCCGGGGGCTCCAGCGCTGCGTGATCAACGAGTGGGGTTCCATCAGATCGCATACTGCCAAGCCGTGATGGCGTACGCACCGAACCACGCGCTGAACACCGACGCGCCGACCAGCACCGCCACCGCCGTGCCGGGCCGCCGCCGGGCCAGCGCCACCGCGACCGGCACCAGCAGCGTGAACGCCGGCAGCAGCAGCCGGGCCTTGGAGTTCATCAACCCGTTCGACCCGAGGTCCATAGCGAGCACCCCCACGCCGTAGACGACCAGCGGCCACTCCAGCCCGCGCCGCGCGCTCAGCACCACCAGGGCCAGCGCCGCGACGAGGAACCACACCGTGGCCAGCTCCAGCACCGACCTCGGCTCGCCCAGGATGGCCAGCGCGAACCTCGCCGTGGCCGCACCGCCGTCGAACCGGGAGTCCCAGCCGTGGCGCTGCACCGCGAACCAGCCGTCCCACCGGCCCGTGCGCACCGCCACGTACGCCAGGTAGCCGAGCAGCCCCAGCGGCGCGACCAGCCCGCCGACCCACGCCCGCCAGTCGTCCCGGCGCCGCCACACCGCCACGGCCGCCGCCGCGCACACCGCCACGACCAGCGCCGCCGCCGTCGGCCGCACCAGCCCCGCCGCCGCGCAGCACACCCCGGCCAGGAGCCAGCGCCGCTCCACCACGCCCACGAGCGACCACGCGGCCAGCGCGCAGAACGTCGCCTCGGAGTACGCCATCGACAGCGCCACGGCCATCGGGGACGCCGCGAACAGCACCACGAGCACCAGCCCGGCCCGCTGCGACCCGCCGGACACCCGCGACCCGAGCCGGGCCAGGCCGTAGGCGCAGACCACGCCGCTGACCAGGCTCACCGCGAACGCCGCACCCACCGCGGGCACGCCGGGCAGCCCGTCGACCCACCGCACGAGCGTGGGGTAGCCGGGGAAGAACGCCAGCGGCGTCTCCGCCGTGCGCCGCCCGAACGCGTCGACCAGCCACGTCGGCACGTCCGCGTAGCCGCCCTCCGCGATGCCGAGGAACCACTGCCCGTCCCACGAGGTGAGCGCCTTGGAGACGTCCTTGTCCCAGCGCGCGGCCATCAGCCGCAGCGCGAGCAGGCCGAGCTCCCTGACGGCGAGGTAGAGCACGGCGGGGGCGAGCGCGAGGATCACCCGGTGTCCGGCGGCGAGGACCGGCCGCCCGCGCGCCTCGGGCGCGTCGTCGGGGTCCACGCGAACGGCCTCCACGGTCGGCACGGGCTTGAGGGTAGTGGCCGTCACGGCGACCGCTGTCCACTCCTTGGGCCAGGTAGTCTCCCCGGTGAGCTGGGCTTGAAGCACCTGGGAGGAGTGGGTCTGTGGCGCTCGTCGTCCAGAAGTACGGCGGTTCCTCGGTCGGGAGCGCCGAGCGGATCAAACGGGTGGCCGAGCGCATCGTCGCGACCCGCAAAGCGGGCAACGAGGTCGTCGTCGCGGTCTCCGCGATGGGCGACACGACCGACGAGCTGCTCGACCTCGCGCGCCAGGTGTCCCCGGTGCCGCCCGCCCGCGAGATGGACATGCTGCTCACGTCCGGTGAGCGCATCTCCATGTCGTTGCTGGCGATGGCGATCAGCTCGCTGGGCGCCGAGGCGCGCTCCTACACCGGCTCGCAGGCCGGCGTGATCACCACGTCCGTGCACGGCAAGGCGCGCATCATCGACGTGACGCCCAGCCGGATCCAGGACGCGCTCGCGGAGGGCGCCATCGCGATCGTCGCGGGCTTCCAGGGCGTCAGCCAGGACAGCAAGGAGATCACCACGCTCGGCCGCGGCGGCACCGACACCACCGCGGTGGCGCTGGCGGCCGCGTTGAAGGCCGACGTCTGCGAGATCTACACCGACGTGGACGGCGTGTTCAGCGCCGACCCGCGCATCGTGCCGAACGCCAAGCGGCTGGAGAGCATCACCTACGAGGAGATGCTGGAGATGGCGGCGAGCGGGGCCAAGGTGCTCATGCTGCGCTGCGTCGAGTACGCCCGCCGGTACGGCGTCCCGGTGCACGTCCGATCTTCGTTCAGCAACAAGCCCGGGACCATCGTGTCCGGGTCAGTGGAGGACCTTCCCGTGGAACAGGCGATGATCACCGGCGTCGCGCACGACCGGTCCGAGGCCAAGGTGACCGTGACCGCGGTGCCCGACCTGCCCGGCATGGCGGCGCGCATCTTCCGCGTCGTGGCCGAGGCGGAGCTCGACATCGACATGGTCGTGCAGAACGTCTCGCAGGCCGTGTCCGGCCGCACCGACGTGACGTTCACCCTCCCGAAGGACGACGGCCCGCGCGCGGTCGCCGTGCTGGAGAAGTCGCGCGAGGAGATCGGCTTCGACCAGGTGCTCTACGACGAGCACGTGGGCAAGGTGTCGCTGGTCGGCGCGGGCATGCGCTCGCACCCCGGCGTGACCGCCCAGTTCTGCGAGGCGCTGGCCTCGGCCGGTGTCAACATCGAGATCATCTCCACCTCGGAGATCCGGATCTCGGTCATCTGCCGCGACACGCAGCTCGACGACGCCGTGCGCGCGCTGCACGACGCGTTCGAGCTCGGTGGCGACGAAGAAGCCGTGGTGTACGCGGGGAGTGGGCGATGAGCAGCGAGTCCTCAGGCGCGGGTGTCGGGCGCCGGCCGAGTCTGGCTCTGGTGGGAGCCACCGGTGCCGTCGGCACCGTCATGATCGACATCCTCAACGGCCGGGAGTCCGTGCCGTGGGGGGAGATCCGGCTGATCGCGTCGCCGCGCTCGGCGGGCAAGAAGATCACCGTGCGCGGCGAGGAGCTGACCGTCGTCGCGCTGTCGGCCGAGGCGTTCGACGGCGTGGACGTGGCCATGTTCGACGTGCCGGACGAGGTGTCGGCCGAGTGGGCGCCGATCGCCGCGTCCCGGGGCGCGGTCGCGGTGGACAACTCGGGCGCGTTCCGGATGGACCCCGAGGTGCCGCTGGTGGTGCCCGAGGTCAACGCCGACCGGATCGGTGAGCACCCCAAGGGGATCATCGCGAACCCGAACTGCACGACGTTGTCGATGATGGCCGCGTTGGGCGCGCTGCACCGCGAGTTCGAGCTGCGCGAGCTGGTCGTGGCGTCCTACCAGGCGGCTTCGGGCGGCGGGCAGGCGGCGATCGACCGGCTGTACGCGGAGATCTCGGCGCTGGCGGGCAAGGAGGTCGGCGTCCGCGCGGGCGACGTGCGGGAGACGCTGGAGGCCGCGGGCCTGCCGGTGTCCGAGTCGCCGTTCCCCGCGCCGCTGGCGCTGAACGTGGTGCCGTGGGCCGGGTCCTTGAAGGACGACGGGTGGACCAGCGAGGAGCTGAAGGTCCGCAACGAGGCCCGCAAGATCCTGGGCATCCCGGAGCTGAAGGTGTCCGCGACCTGCGTGCGCGTGCCCGTGGTGACGACGCACTCGCTGGCGGTGCACGCGACGTTCGCCCGCGAGGTCACCGTCGAGCAGGCGCACAAGATCTTCGAGGCGCAGCCGTCCCTGGTGCTGGTGGACGACCCGGCGGCGAAGCGGTTCCCGACGCCCGCCGACGTGGTGGGCGGCGACCCGACCTACGTCGGTCGGGTGCGGCAGGCGCTGGACTTCCCGAACACGCTGGACTTCTTCGTGTGCGGCGACAACCTGCGCAAGGGTGCGGCGTTGAACACCTACGAGATCGCCGAGGAGCTGGCGAACCGCCTGTAGGTTCACCCCTATGGCTGAGGTAGTGCTCGCGATCGACCTGGGGACGACGTCGACCAAGGTCATCGCGGTGGACCGGAACGCGGGCGTGGTCGCATCGGCGGAGCACGGCTACCCGATGCGCACCACGCCCTCCGGTGAGGCGACCCACGACCCGGTAGAGGTGTGGGGCGCCGCCCTGCTGGCGCTGCGCGAGGTCGCGGCGCAGGGGCACGCGGTGCGGGCGCTGTCGTTGACCGGCGCGATGCACACCCTGGTCGGGTTGGACGAGTCGGGCACGCCCGTCACGCCGTCGCTGTCGTGGGCGGACAACCGCGCGGTCGAGCAGACGGCCCGGCTGCGCGGCACCCCGCGCGGCACCGCGCTGCACCGCGCGACCGGCACCCCGATCCACACCATGTCGCCGCTGGTGAAGCTGGCGTGGTTCCACGAGCAGGGCTTCTCCGCCGCCCGGTGGTGCGGGCTCAAGGACTTCGTGGGCCTCCAGCTCACCGGTGTCCTCGCGACCGAGCACTCGTCGGCGTCCGCGACCGGGCTGATGGACCTGGAGTCCCTGGACTGGCACCCGGACGCGCTGGCGTTCGCCGGTGTGCGCGCCGAGCAGCTGCCCGCGCTGCACGCGCCGGTCGACTCGCTGCCGTTGACGCTCGACGTCCCCGGTCTGACCGCCGGCCTGCCGGTCGTGCTGGGCGGCGGTGACGGCCCGATGGCGAACCTCGGCGTCGGCGCGGTCGTGCCGGGGGTCGCGGCGGTGTCGTTGGGCACGAGCGGCGCGTTGCGCGTGGTCCGCTCGTCACCGGCGGTCGACGAGCAGGGCCGGGTGTTCTGCTACGCCATCGCTGAAGGGCTGTGGGTGCTCGGCGGCGCCGTCAGCAACGGCGGTGTGGTCGCGCAGTGGGCCGCCGAGACGTTCGGCGTCGACGTGCACGCGCTGCTGGACGAGGCCGCCGCCGTGCCGGTGGGCGCGGCCGGCGTGACCGCCCTGCCGTACCTGCTGGGCGAGCGCGCGCCGTGGTGGGACGCGGACGCGAGGTCGGCGTTGATCGGCCTGCGGCGCGAGCACGGGCGGGCCGAGGTGACCCGCGCGCTGGTCGAGGGCGTGGCGCAGCAGCTGGCCCTGGTGCTGGACGCGGTGCGGTCGGTGGCGGACGTGCACGCGGTCCGCGTCACCGGCGGTGCGTTCCGCAGCGACCTGTGGGCGACCGTGCTGGCGTCAGCGCTGGGCCTGGAGCTGGAACTGGCCGACGACAGCGAGGGCTCCGGCGTGGGCGCGGCCCTGGTCGCCTGGCGGGCACTGGGCGAGATCGGGTCGCTGACCATCGCCGCGGACCTCGTCGAACCGGTGAAGACGATCTCCCCGGACCCCGACGCGGTCCGCCACTACGCCCGGGCCCGCCCCGGCATCGACCGCCTCTACCAGGCCCTGCACGACCTGGTGTGACCGAGCGGGACCGCCGTGCGCCCGCCCGTCACCTGACGTCGACCATCGCCGGGCGGCGGCCCAGCACCACGGTCCCGGCCGCGATCACGACCGCGCCCAGCCCCGCCGCGGCGAAGCCCCACTCGGGGGAGCTGTGGTCGATCACGAACCCGGTCAGCGGCTGCCCCAGCGCCACACCCAGGGTGAACGCCGACCCCTGCAGGCCCATCGCCACCCCGCGGGCCGACGGCGGGGCGTACTTCGTGATCGCCTCACCGGTCGCGGTGATCGTCGGCGCGCACAGGAAGTTCGTCGGCACCAGCGCCACCGCCAGCCACCACGGCGAGAAGCCGAACAGGCCGATCGGCACGGCCAGCAGCCCCATCCCGCCCATCAGCGCCCACAACGGCGGCACGCGCGTCAGCCCGCCGTAGACGAACCCGCCGAGCAGCGACGCCAGGCACATCACCGCGACCAGCGCGCCGGTCCACTCGGTCAACCCCAGCCCGCGCATCGACGCCACCAGCGACACCTCGACGCCCGACAGCACGAACGTCGCACCGCCCGCGCTGATCAGCACGCCGAGCAGCCGGCCGTCCAGCCACTCCCGCCGCGGCACGCGCTCCCGCGACCCGCCCTCGTCGTGCACCGGCGGGTCCACCGCGTACAGGATCGCGCCGACGACCAGCATCGACGCGCCGACCACCCACATCGCGGTCCGGCTCGACGCCTGCGTGGTCAGCGCCACGCCCAGCGCCGGACCGGCCATGAACGACAGCTCCACGGCCATCGAGTCCATCGCCAGCGCGGTGCGCCTGCGGTCGTCCGGCACCAGCGCGGTGAGGATCTGCCTGCCCAGCGACATCACCGGCATCACCGTGATGCCGGTGACGAAGCACGTGACCAGCAGCACCTCGTACGACAGCAGCGGCGCGGCGAACCAGAAGACGCCCTCGGTCGCCATCGACAGCAGCAGCATCGCGCGCAGCCCGCGGCGGTCCACCAGGTGACCCATCAGGGGCGAGCCCAGCGCGATGCCCACCGTGCTCACCGCGCCGACCAGGCCCGCAGCGCCGTAACCTCGTTCCAGGCCGAGGAGGACGTGCATGGTGATCGTCATGCCTGCGGCCGTCGCCGGCACGCGCGCCACCAGCATCAACAGCATGAAACCGGGTACGCGAGGAGTGCGGAGGACGGCCAGGTAGGGCGAGACGTTCACCCACTCATCTTCACCCGTCCGGGCAACATGTTTAACCGTTCGTTTTCTTGACCTGTTCCAGAAAGCGCGATGGAGTGGTGGAGCCATGACCCCAGGACCACGCGAGTTGCTCAAGGACGTCGGACTGCGCGTCACCGCACCCCGGGTCGCGGTGCTCGAATGGCTCGTCGAGCACCCCCACGCCACGGCCGACGCGGTCGCCGCCGGCGTGCGGACCAGGTTGGGGTCCGTGTCGACGCAGGCCGTCTACGACGTCCTCAACGCGTGCGCGCGGACCGGGCTGCTGCGCCGGATCGAACCCGCCGGGCACCCGGCGCGGTACGAGAGGCGGACCGGCGACAACCACCACCACCTCGTGTGCCGCGGCTGCGGCCGGACCGAGGACGTCGACTGCGTCCACGGCGCCGCGCCCTGCCTGGAACCCTCCGACGCGGTCGGCTTCACCGTGGACGAGGCGGAGGTCCTGTTCTGGGGGCTGTGCCCGGAGTGCCACGGGCGCTGACCGCCGGGCCGCCCCTCCCGCTGGTCACGCCGTCTCGGGGATGTCCTGCCTGGTGTTGGCCAGCGCCAGCCCCGTGCGCAGCGACCCGACGGCCTCCGCCACCGCCTCGCGGAACACCCCGCCCACGCCGAGGACGTTCGCGTACCCGTGGAACAGCCCCTCGTACCGGCGCAGCACCACCGGCACGCCCTGGCGGGCCAGCTTCTCCGCGAACGCCTCGCCCTCGTCGCGCAACGGGTCGAACCCGGCCGTCGCCAGGTACGTCGGCGGCAGCCCGCTCAGGTCCTCCGCCAGCAGCACGGACAGCCGCGGGTCGGTGTGGGTGTCGCGCGAGGGCGCGTAGTGGTCCAGGAACCAGTCCATCTTCTCGTCGGTGAGGAAGAACCCCCGGCCGAACAGCTCCCGCGACCGCCGCCGCACCGACGCGTCCACCGCCGGGTAGAACAGCAGCAGGAACACCGGCTTCACCTCGCCCGCGTGCAGCGCCGTCACGGCGGCCAGGTTGCCGCCCGCGCTGTCACCGCCCAGCGCGATCCGCCGCGGGTCGATCTTCAGCTCCTCGGCGTGCGCGACCGCGTACTCGAACGCGGCCTGCGCGTCGTCCGCCGCGGCCGGGAACGGGTGCTCGGGCGCGAGCCGGTAGTCCGCCGACAGCACCCGCACCCCGCCCTCGACGGCGAGGAACCGGCACAGGTTGTCGTGGCTGTCCAGGTCACCGCTGACCCACCCGCCACCGTGGTAGAAGACCAGCAGCGGCGACCCGGCGGCCAGCCCGGTCGGCTCGTAGAACCGCGCGCCGACGCCGTCCAGCGACAGCGACCGCACCGCCACGCCGCCGATGACCGGCCCGCACACCAGCGCGCTGCTGCGGGTCAGGGCCTTGCGGTTGTCGGCGGGCGTGGTCGTCTGCCAGTCGTCGCCGCTGAGCTGCTGCAACCTCAGCAGCAGCTGGGCCTCCGGGTGGAGCCGCTGGCCGTCGAGGGTGATGGGTCGGCCGGCGATCAGCCTGCGCAGCGGCGCGGGCAGACCGAACACGAAGCGCAGTGCGCCGGCCAGGACACCGGGAGGGATCGACTCGCCGAGGTTCGCCATGAGACGTACGTTACTAGCCGGTAGGGGTTGGTGCGAGCGAGTGGACCTCCAGTTAGGTGCAGGTGGCAGGATCGGAAACCATGACGGTCACCGTGGTGGGCATCGGCGGGTCCCTCCGCCCCAACTCGCAGTCCGAGCGCGCGATGCGGATCGCCCTGGAGGGCGCCGTGGACGCGGGGGCGAAGGTGGTCGAGGTCTCCGGGCCCGAGCTGGTGCTGCCGTTCTACGACCCGGCCATCCCCGACCGGACCGACAACGCCCGCCGGCTGGTCGAGGCGCTGCGCGTCGCGGACGGCGTGGTGCTGGTCTCGCCCGGCTACCACGGCACGGTGTCCGGCCTGGTCAAGAACGCCCTGGACTACATCGAGGACCTGCGCGGCGACGAGCGCCCCTACCTCGACGGCCGGGCGGTCGGCTGCGTGGCGACGGCCCAGGGCTGGCAGGCGTCGGTGACCACGCTCACCGCGTTGCGCTCGATCGTGCACGCCCTGCGCGGCTGGCCCACGCCGCTGGGCGCGGCGGTCAACTCGCGCGAGGTCGAGTTCGCCCCGGACGGCGGCTGCACGGTCCCCTCCGTGGCCGACCAATTGCGCACGATCGGGCGACAGGTAGCCGAGTTCGCCGTGTCGAGGGCGGGCTGACGGGGTAGGTGTTGGAGGGCGTGAGCTGCCGCACGACCGGGTGTGGTTCGGCTTCGGCCGGGTGTTGGACCGATCGACGGGTCCGATCACCAGCTCGGAGGAGAGCGTTCACATGCAGGTGCTGTACACCGCGGAGGCCATCGCAGTCGGGGACGGGCGCAACGGCGAGGTCCGGTCGTCCGACGGCGTGATCGACGAGCAGCTCTCCACGCCCAAGGAGCTGGGCGGGCCCGGCGGCGACCGGACGAACCCGGAGCAGCTGTTCGCTGCCGGGTACGCGGCGTGCTTCCACAGCGCGCTGAAGGTCGCCGCGCGGCAGGCCAAGGTCAAGATCGGTGAGACGTCGGTGACCGCGAAGGTCGGTCTCGGCGCCAACGGCGAGGGCGGCTTCCAGCTGGCCGTGGAGCTGTGGACGCACATCCCGGGCGTCGACCAGGACACGGCCGAGCAGCTGGCCGCCGCCGCGCACCGGATCTGCCCCTACTCCAACGCCACGCGAGGCAACATCGACGTGGCTCTCACGACCACCGTCTGAGGAGGCGTCAGACCCATGAGCAAGTCGCAGAAGTCTCCGATCACCAGCCCGCTGTCCGACTCCGACAAGGCGTCGGTCGGGGCGGTGCTCCAGGCCACCCTGGTCGACCTGGTCGACATGTCTCTGGTCGCCAAGCAGGCGCACTGGAACGTGGTCGGCAAGAACTTCCGCAGCGTCCACCTCCAGCTCGACGAGCTGGTCACCACCGCCCGCACCTACACCGACGAGGTGGCCGAACGGGCGTCCGCGCTGGGCATCTCGCCCGACGGCAGGGCGCGGACGGTGGCCGAGGGCTCGGGCGTGCCCGAGTTCCCCAGCGGCTGGTTGAAGGAGGACGAGGTCGTCACGGCGGTCGTCACGGCGCTCTCGCAGCTGATCCAACGGCTCCGCGCGCGGATCGACGAGACCGACAAGTCCGACCTGGTCACCCAGGACCTGCTGATCGAGATCACGAAGAACTTCGAGCAGGCGCACTGGATGTGGCAGGCCCAGCAGGCCTGAGCACGACCGGACGCGCCCGGGCCCGCCGACCGTCGGTCGGTCGGTCGGTGGACCCGGGCGTCCGTCTCACCGGATTCCTGCCCTGCGGGGCGGCTCAGAGCATCCGCTGCACGAACGAGACCTCCGCCGCCGTCTGCCGGATGGTCTCCGCGACCACCAGGGAGCCGTGCCCGGCGTCGTACCGGTACACCTCGTACGCCGCACCCCGCTCGGCCAGCCGGTCGAGGTAGTTGTCGATCTGCCGGATCGGGCAGCGCGGGTCGTTCTCACCCGCCAGCACGAGCACCGGGGCGCGCACCGCGTCCACGTACGTCAGCGGCGAGCACTCGCGGTACCGGTCGGGCAGCTCCTCCGGCGACCCGCCGAACAACGCCCGGTCGAACGCGCGCAGCGGCTCCATCTCGTCCTCGTACGCGGCGAGGTAGTCCGCGACCGGCACGCCCGCGACACCGGCCGCCCACCGCTCCGGCTGCGTCCCCAGCGCCAGCAGCGACAGGTACCCGCCCCACGACGCGCCGTTGACCACGCACTTCGCCGGATCCGCGAACCCCGACTCGACGGCCCAGTCGTGCACCGCCGCCACGTCCTCCAGCTCGGTCAACCCCGGCCGGCCCTCGATCGCGTCACGCCACTTCGAGCCGTACCCGGTGGAACCGCGGTAGTTCACGTGCACGACCGCGAACCCGGCGTCCAGCCACACCGCGCGGTAGGCCGAGAAGCGGTCCTCGTCGGACGAGTGCGGCCCGCCGTGCAGGTGGAACACGGTCGGCAGCGGACCGTCCGGCGCACCCGCCGGCCGGGCGACCAGGGCGTGCACCTCGCCCACGAACACGTCGGTCAGGTCGACCGACGGCGGCGCCTTGTGGCCCGGCGGCTCCAGCAGCACGCGCTCGTCACCGTCGACGCCGAGCACCCGCACGACACCCGGCTGCGCGGCCGACGACCACGAGTACTCCACCGCGCCGTCGGGCCGGACGTGCGCGCCGCCGACCGTCCCGTGCGGGGTGTCCAACGCGGACAGCGCGCCGGTGGCCAGGTCGTAGCGGTACACCGTGTTGCGCGCCTGGAACGTGTGCAGGACCAGCAGCGACCGCGCGTCGGGGTACCAGTCGGCGCTGATCTCGCCGGGCAGGTCGATCACGACCTCGGTCTCGGTGTCCGCCTCGACGTCCCAGATCAGCAGCTCCTCCTTGCCGCGCCGCTCGTGCCCGACCAGCAGCCGGTTGTCGCCGCGCACCGGGCTGAACGCGATGGCGTCCAGGCCCAGGCCCGGACCGTCCCACTTCTCCGCGACCTTCTCACCCGAAGGTGTGACCACGCGCAGTGCGGCGTGCCGGTTGTCGCCGTGCTCCGAGTGCGACAGCACGACCAGCGTCTCGTCCTTGGACAGCGCGGACACGCCGCCGTCGTTCTCGTGCGCGTAGATCACCTCGGCCGGCCCGCCGTCGCGCGAGACGTGCACCGTGGTGCCGTCGTCGGTGGACGTGCCGATCGCGACGACCCCGTGCCCGATCTCCAGCCCGGCCGGGTACCCGGCGGGCACACCGGCCACCGCGGGCGCGGCGGCGCCACCGCCCGCGGCGAACGGCTCGCTCACCCACGTCCCGAACTCGTCACCGTCGGTGTCGGCGAACCACCAGATCGTGTCGCCGTCGGGGCTGAGCGTGCCGTGTGACGTGCCGTTCGGGCGGTCGGTGACCTTGCGGTGGGTGTCGGTCGCCCGGTCCCAGGCGTAGATCTCCCACACCCCGCTGGAGTTCGACAGGTACAGGCTGCGGTCGGGCGCGTCCTCGGCCCACCCCGGCAGGCTCACCCGCGGGGCGGTGAAGCGGGCCCGCCAGCGGGCTTCGGCCTCGGCGTCGGAGAACAGCGGGTCGGGCACTTCGGCGGTCGGGTGCGTCGTCACGCACCCGATCCTGCCGGCTTCCGGCCGGTGACCAGGTAGTAGTCCAGCAGACCGCGCTCGGCGGCGCGCAACCAGTTGCGGTCCCACCGGTCGCGGTGCGGTCCCAGTTCGATCCACCGGTCCAGGCCGCGCCACACGTGCTCACCGATGCTGCGCGCGGCGACGTCGGCCAACCCGGCGTCACGCAGGTCGCGCAGCACGCCGTCGACGGGGTGGGCGCGGTCGAGCCCGGAGGCGAACGTCTCCAGCAGCTCGGCGAGCGCCGGACCCGCGCCGTCGTGCCGGGCGAGGAACGTGGTCACCGCGATCCGGCCGCCCGGCGCGAGCACGCGGGCGCTCTCCCGCGCGAACCCGGCGACGTCCTCGAAGTGCTGGGCGGCCTCCACGGACAGCAGGGCGTCGAACGAGGCGTCGGTGAACGGCAGGTCGTCGCACGGGCCCTGAACGAACGCCGCCCGCGGGTCGTCGTTGGCCGCGGTCGCCCGCGCGACCTGCTCCGGCATCAGGTCCACGCCCCGGACCAGGTCCGGTCCGCGGCGCAGGACGCGGCGCGCGCCCACCCCCCGGCCGCACCCCACCTCCAGCACCCGGTCACCGGCCCCCACGACCAGGGCGTCCAGCACCACGTCGTACAGCGCCTCCTGGCTGGCGACGCGCTGGTCGGCGGTGAGGTCGCCGGTCAGGTCCACGTCCCGCCAGTAGCCGAAGTTGATGAAGCCGCCGGCGAACACCGGCAACGCGGCCAGGTCACCCGAGCCGTACGCCCGGCGCAGTTCGTCTCGCACACCCGTGATCATGCCCATGCCGGGGCGGAGCCGGTCGCACCCTCGCCAGGCCGGCGGGAGCGCGGTCCGGCGCCGGTCCCGTTCACGGTGCGTGAGACGGCCTCGGCGCCGGACGCGACGGAGGGTGACCTGCCGGTGCGCGGTCCGACCGGGTGCGGCGTCGACCGGCCCGGCCGGCGGGACTAGCGGGACGGCCGCGCCCGACCGTCCCGGTCGTCCAGTTCCTCGGCCATGATCCGGTCCACCGCGCGCGACGCGCGGACCAGGGCGCGACCGGCCAGGGCGATCAACCCGGCCGCGGTCCCGACGACGACGGCCGCCGCGGGCGAGGTCACGACCGCCAGCAGGCCGGCTAAGCCGAGCGCGACCTGGGTCCACGCGACGACGGGGACCCAGCTCTTGACGGGGGTGGTGGTGGTCATGGGGTTCTCCCTGCTGGCGGTGGCGGGCGCCGGTTCGGAGGCGTCTACTCGTCGTCGCACGGGCTCCCCCGCTCGTTACGCGCAGTGACTTGAATCCTCAACGATCACTCGATCGGGTTAACGGAACGTGACTATTGTTCGAGTGGGGCCCGTGCTCGGGAATTAAGCAACAGCGAGGAGTAGTTCGTAACGTCCTCGTTCGTCCGAACGAATCACGAATTGCACGGATGGTGGAGCTGGCATAGGGGAGGCTTGACCGATGATCGAGAACACGGTTCGGCAGGGCGGTCGCGTCGGGTGCGTGGACGCCCTCGGTCGCCGGCGGACGCTCGAGGTGTCGCTCACCGACGAGGGCAACGTCTGCATCCACACCCCGCCCGGCGAGTCCGCCAAGCTCGACTGGAACGAGGTCGGCGAGCTCCTCCGACGCCTCGCGGCGCTGCCCCCGAACGTTATGTCACGCCGGGCCGCGCGGCCGGTCGGAGCGACCGGCCGCGCGGTCGGCCGAAAACCACTGGCCCGCCGGCCGACGCACCACTGCAATGGGGCGCATGATCGACCACACCGAGCTCAACCGCCGCCACTGGGAGGACAGCGCCGCCGCCGCGCACGGCCCGCTCGCCCGCGAGCACTGGGCGCGGACCGAACCCTGCTGGGGCCTGTGGGCGACGCCCGAGTCGCAGCTCGGCGTCCTGCCGCCCGACGTGTCCGGGCTGGACGTCATCGAACTCGGCTGCGGCACCGCCTACGTCTCGGCCTGGCTCGCCCGGCTCGGCGCGCGCCCCGTCGGCATCGACATCTCCGAACGCCAGCTCGCCACCGCCCGCGAGATGCAGGTCGAGTTCGACCTCGACTTCCCGCTGCTGCTGGGCGACGCCGAACAGGTCCCCCGCGAGGACGGCACGTTCGACCTGGCGATCAGCGAGTACGGCGCGTCCCTGTGGTGCGACCCGCACCGCTGGATCCCCGAAGCCGCCCGCCTGCTCCGACCGGGCGGCCACCTGGTCTTCCTGAGCCGCTCACCGCTGTTCGCCCTGTGCGCCCGCGACGCCACGACCGCGTCCACGACCCTGCAACGCCCCCAGTTCGGCCTCCGCCGCGTCGACTACGGCACGTCCACCGAGTTCACCCTGCCGCACGGCGAAACGCTGCGCCTCCTCCGCTCCGCCGGCTTCACCGTGGAGGACCTGATCGAAGTCCAAGCACCCGCCCCGGCCCACCGCGAGTACGCCGAGGTGTCCTCCGCGTGGGCGCACCAGTGGCCGAGCGAGGAGATCTGGAAGGCCCGCCTGACCTGACCCCGCAGTCCGCGGTCGGGTGGGCCTACTCGCCGATCTTCTTGGCCGACAACAGGATCTCGGTCGTGCAGTCCACCACCTGACCGGCGGCCACGCTCTGCGCCGTGGTCGTCCAGTTGCGGTCGAGCACGAGCACCCTGCCCTGCCCGGTGGCGTCCTCCTCGCGCAGGTTGAATAACCCGGCCGCCTGCATGGTGTCCTGGGCGTGCTGGTGCACCATGCCGACGACGTCCGGCACGGTGCACGTCCCGGCCGTCACCGGAGCCGTGACGGCCGGCGTCGGCGAGATGGTGGTCGTCGTGGCCATCGTGGGCGCCACGACCTCGGTTGTCGTGCCCTGACTCCGGTTCACCTCGGGCGCACTGCTGGTGTTCGGGGTGCAACCGACAACCAGTGCGGCAGCGACGACGAACGTGGCGGCTGATCGGATCTTCACGGTTCCTCCCGAAGTCCCTCGCCTGCCCAGTCGGCCGGTAGGAGAACCGCGTTACTCCCCAAGCACCCGACGATGACGCCTCGGACTGCCCCGGAACACAAATCAGGCCGAGTCCGTCTCGCGACAGACCCGGCCTGACCTGGTCGGGGTGACAGGATTTGAACCTGCGACCTCTTCGTCCCGAACGCTGCTATCCCAGGTCAGTAGGTCTCGATCAGAGTCGCTGAACTCGCGGTTCGTTCTGTCCCGTGCCGCTACGTAGGGACTCGTGTCGGCCGGTTCGCTGACTTCCTGCTGACCTCTTGTCAGCTCGGGCACCCGATCAACCGGTCATAATCGTGACCAGCATGGTGCGCCTCGCCCTGAGTGTTGATGCGGGAGGGGCTTAGGGGCGTCCCCGTAGGAGTAGCACGAGGACGCCCAAAGCCGCCTTTCGTTGCCAAGGGTGGGGGGACAGCACCGCGACTGCTGCGAGCATGCTGACAGTGGCAAGCGCCCATGTCACACCAAAGGCGGCTACCGTCGCCAGTTCTTGTTGATACATGCTGGTAGTGCTCCTGTGCGTTGTTGGGAGTGAAGCTCGCGTCGTGACTGTGGAAGGGAGCGACGCGAGCTCGATCAACGCGGCTAGCTTGCTGTCTGTGCTATCGCACCGGCAAGCCGCCTCGCGGGTGGAGTTGTAACTACGCTCCGCTGACAGGGTGCGCGTGCTCTTGTCCACTCAGGTGCTTGCTTACGGTGGTTGACCACCGATTTGCTCACCTAAGTGAGGGGCTTCGTGTCATCCCGCCGACCTGGCTTGTCCCAACCGCGCGTGTCAAGGGGGCACTTTCCGTCCACACGGGGTGGTTGGGCTGGGTCTGCCCCCTTGACGCGTGTGGTTGCCCTCGTGGAGGTCGGCGGGATGACACGAAACCCGGTCCCCGCTGGTTCACGAGTTGCCGGTGTCCTCCGGTCATCCTGCTGGCCTGCCCGTCCGGCGAGGACATGATCTTTCGGTTTTGCGGACGCTGGCGGGGTCGGTCGGCCGCTGTCCCGCTCGCCCGGTCCCGGCCCTGCCTCCCGTCGCCGGGCGCGGGTGGGTGGCCGAAGGCCGGGCCCCGCCCGCTTGCCCGAGCGACACAAGGACGGGGCCGAAAAGGACCTGGCGAGCGGAGAGGACAGAGCGCGGCCGAGCGGCCCCGCCAGGGGCCGCCTTGAACCAGTAGAGAAAATCCTCACCAGTGGACCTGAGCAGGCACGGAGCCGTGATCACTCGTCAACGACGGGGATCCGGTAGGTCAGGCCGTAGCGATCACCGGGCACGACGATGTCGCACGTCTCGACCGGTAGATCATCAGCGAGGAACGTCCGCTCGATGCTGAGCACGTGGACACCTGGCGGGATGTCCAGGGCCTCGACTTCCCACGGCAACGGAGCGCGGGTTGTCACCGACTCGATGGCCTCGGTCACGCGGACGCCGATGCTGTCCATACGGCCTATGACTCCCAGACCGGCTAGCGGGCCTTCCTCGGGACGCTCGATGTCGGTGCCCTCTGTCAACGTCAGCGGCTCGTACGACGTGGACACCTGGATGGGACGGCCGTTCGCGAGGAAGCGGTACGCGGTTCGCATCACCGGTGTACTCGCGTCGATCTTGAGCCTGGCCGCGATGTTGTTCGAAGCCGGGGCCGGTGCGGAACTCGCCTCGATGTTGGCCGTTGCGCCCGCGCGCCGTGCATCGTCAGCGAACTCGCCTGTGAGCTTGCGCCTCCGGTAGCGATTCCTGGCCAACCGGTCGATCTGCTGTCGCGGCTTGACGAAGCTGCCTTTGCCGGTGTGGCTGATGATCAAGCCTTCGTTGCGCAGTACGCCGATGGCTTGTCGGGCCACGATCCGAGAGACGCCGTACTCGTTCATCAACTCAGACTCGGATGGCAGTTTGGAGCCCTCGGGCAGCGCACCCTCAATGATCTTGGTGCGGTAGTCGTTCGCGATCTGCGCGTAGGCAGGAGTTCCGGTCCAGCGTGTCACCTGGTCGGCCTCCTCTCAGTAGCTGCCTGTCATACCTACTAGGTTAGCTTCACCCGATCAGCCTACTGCGACAGCTTGGCTGTTGTACCTATTATGATAGGTGTCAGACGGTGTGATCCCGTAAGCAGAACGGCCCGGCCGGGGCGGCTACCCCAACCGGGCCGACAAGGACTCAACGGGCGGCTACCCGTGAGGCCTACGCGCAAAGCTGGACGGCCATGCGCTCACTGAGCGTACCGCGCGTAGTACCTCGCAACCAATCGCCACGTGGAGTCCAATGCCTCGAAAGGGTTGGACATGACGGCTGTTTTGGCTGGTGGGCGGCGTTCTCGGACTGATAGTGAGGGTCGGGAGTTCCACTTTTGGGACGTGAACCCGTTGACGGGTGTGGCGTTGTGCGCGTCGCGGTTCGACGACCTGCCGGAGTTCATCGCGTTGGTGGTCGAACACATGGGGTTCACCGCGTCGCAGTGGGACCGGTTGGTGCGTGCGGGTGAGGTGGTGGAGGAGGTCGACTGCCACCGGGCGCGGGTGATCCCGTGGACGCTCAACCGCCCGTTGAGCAGGCCCCCGGCGGGGAAGGCCCCGGAGGGCACGTGCCCGGACTGCTGGGGCACCTGTGTGGAGATCGACACGGACGGCTCGCTGACCGGCGTGGTCGGTGCGTCGTTGGTGTGCCTGTGCACGCGGCTGTCGGCTCGGGGGTCGCGATGACGGTCACCGAGCAGACCTGTTGGTGCGGCGGGTCCGGCCTGGTGGAGTGGCGCGGGCGGTGTGGTGTCTGCCGGGGGCGCGGCGTGATCGGCGTGCTGGACGAGTCGGGCACGGCTGAGGTCGAGCGCGCCGAGTCGTTGGCGTGGTCGGCGCGGCACGGTCGGGTGTCGGGGGTGGCCGCCTGATGGTCACTGCCGCTCTGGTGTCGCGTTTGTCCACCGAGGACGAGCGGTTGACGAACCTGTTGCGCTCCAACGGTTACCGGTCGTGGCGGCGTCGGGTGGAGTCGGTGCACGGCTGCGCCCGCCCGGTCCGCCTGGTCGGCTCCACCCGCATGGAGGACACCACGGCCGGGGTGGTGCTGGACGGGTTCGAGGGCTCGCTGTTCGTGCCGTGCGGCAACCGGCGTGAGGCCGTGTGCGAGCCCTGCTCGGCCCGCTACGCCTCCGACACCTTCCACCTCGTGCGCTGCGGCCTGACCGGTGGCAAGGGTGTCCCGGAGTCGGTGTCGGGGCATGTGCGGGTGTTCGCCACGCTGACCCCGCCCTCGTTCGGCAAGGTCCACAACCAGCCCCGCACCCGCTCCGGCAAGGCCCGGCGCTGCGGCTGCGGGGAGTACCACCACGACGCCGACACCCGACTCGGAACCCCGCTCGACCCGGCCACCTACGACTACGTCGGGGCGGTGCTGTGGCAGGCGCACGCCTCGGAGCTGTGGCGGCGCTTCACCATCACCACCGCCCGCCACCTGGCCGACGCACTCGGCATCCGACGCGGCGAGCTGCGCGATCACCTGCGCGTCTCGTACGCCAAGGTCGCCGAGTACCAGCGGCGCGGCCTGGTCCACTTCCACGCCGTCATCCGGGTGGACGGCCCGGACGGTCCCGACTCACCAGCGCCACTCGCCGTGACGCCCGAACTGCTGTGCGCGGTGGTGCGTTCCGCGGCTTCCTCCGTGCACGTCACCACCAAGGACAGCGACGCCGTAGGCCAGCACACCCTGACGTGGGGTGAGCAGGTCGACGCGGAGCCCATCGCCGCGTACGAGTCGGGTGATCCGGACGCGGCGGTGCGGGATCGGCAGGTGGCCGGCTACATCGCCAAGTACGCCACCAAGGGCACCGGAGCCACCTCCGGCGTCGACTCCCGCATCAAGCGTGAGGAGTCGATCGCGGGCCTGGACGTGTCCGAGCACCACAAGGCCATGATCTCAACGGCCTGGCGGCTGGGCGGGCTGCCGGAGTTCGCCGGGCTGAACCTGCGCAAGTGGGCGCACATGCTCGGCTTCCGGGGCCACTTCCTCACCAAGTCCCGCCGCTACTCCGTCACCTTCACCACCCTCCGCACGGCACGCGCCGAGCACCGGTACGCCGAACAGCTCGACCGCCTCGGCGTCACCGACAGCTCGACCGTGCTCGTGGTCAACGACTGGGCCATGACCGGAGTCGGCTACCGCACCGACGCCGAACGCGAACTGGCCGGAGCCATCGCGTCCCGCAAGCTGTCTCGTCGCGTCGGGGAGGAGCCCGCAGCATGAACCCCTTCGACCCCGTTCCCGGCCCGAACAACCCGTTCGACCTGCCCTCCGACGGCGACCCGTACGACGGGCCAGAGGTCGACATCGACCCGCGTGCGTCCCTGTTCACGCTGACCGAGGTGGCCTTCCTGCTCGACCTGAGCATCGGCGTCACCACCGAGTACCTGGCCAACGGCACCATCCCCGGCACCCAGGTCGGCGGCTACTGGCTCAGCTCCCGTGCCGACCTCAAGACCTGGTGGGACAACCTCCCCCGCGAAGGCGGTGTGTGGTGAAGCAGACGACCAGCGGCGAGCACTACTCGGTGCCGGAAGCGGCGGCCTACCTGAACACGTCCGTCCGGTTCGTCCGGCGGCTGATCGCGGATCGGCGCATCACGTTCTACAAGCTCGGTCGGCACGTGCGGTTCAAGCGTGTGGACCTGGAGGCGTTCGTCCAGGCGGGCAAGGTCGAGCCGATCACGGCTGACTCGGTCCTGCGCGACCTGCGGAGGGCTGGCTGATGGCGCGCAAGAACGGTCGCCGCCGGTTCGGCTGGGTTCGCAAGCTGCCCTCGGGGCGCTTCCAGGCGAGCTACCTCGGGCCTGACGGCCAGCGGCACAACGCGCCTGACACCTTCGCGACCGAGCGGGACGCAGACCGGTGGCTGGTCCAGGTGGAGAGCGTGATCATGCGCCAGGAGTGGATGAACCCCAACCGGGCCAAGGTGTCCCTCCAGGAGTACGCGGAACGCTGGATCGCGGAGCGGCCCGGCCTGCGTCCCCGCACGATTCACCTGTACGAGTGGCTGTTGACCAAGTACGTCACACCGCACCTCGGCGCGGTCCAGCTCGGCCAGCTCGACACGCCCATGATCAGGCAGTGGCGGGCACGGCTGCTCGCTGCGGGCGTCTCGGAGTCGATGACCGCCAAGGCGTACCGGTTGCTGCGGGCTGTGCTGATGACGGCGGCGAACGAAGACCGGATCATCCCTCGCAACCCGTGCCAGGTGCGCGGCGCTGGCTCGGAGAACCCGGACGAACGGCCGGTGCTGACCGTGGCCCAGGTGTTCGACCTGGCGTCGCGGATGGCTGATCGGCGCTACCGGGCCTTCGTACTCCTGGCGGCGTTCGCCACGCTCCGGTGGGGCGAGATCACAGCTCTCCGGCGGATGGACATCGCGCCGGACGCGAGTGCTGTTCGCGTTGCCGGAGCGTTCGTGGAGCTGCCCGGTCGCGGCCTGGTCTACGGTCCGCCCAAGTCACGGGCTGGCCTGCGGTCCGTCGCGATCCCGGAGGCTATCAGGGCTGACCTGCTCGCTCACCTGGACGAGTTCACCGCCTCGGCTCCTGACGCCTGGGTGTTCACCGGTCAGCGTGGCAACCCGCTGCGACGGGGTGACTTCAACCCGCGTACCGGCTGGAAGAAGGTGGTCGCTGACATCGGCGTGCCTCACCTGCACTTCCACGACCTCCGGCACACAGGGAACACGCTCGCAGCTCGCACCAAGGCCAGCACGAGAGACCTGATGGCGCGGATGGGACACGACAGTCCTCGGGCAGCGTTGATCTACCAGCACGCGACTACGGAAGCGTCTCGGGAGATCGCGGCGGCCTTGAGCGGCCTGGTCGAGCGGGAGCGGGGCGGCGGAGGTGACGAGGATGACGGCTCGGCTGGCGTCCTGGTCCCAGGCGACTAACCGCACGTGGACAGCACGGTGACGCTGTAGATCCGAAACGACGAAGGCCCAGGTCATCCGGAAAACCGGCGCTGACCTGGGCCTTCGTCTGTCTGAGCGGGTGACGGGAATCGAACCCGCCTCTACAGCTTGGGAAGCTGTCGTTCTACCAATGAACTACACCCGCGTGTTGCGTGCCCGATCATACACATAGCCGGCCGCCGGGTGGTCGAGTGCCGTCACCTAGGCTGTGCCCGTGCTGCTCAGTGACCGCGATCTGCGGAAAGAGGTCGAGTCCGGCCGGTTGGTGCTGGAGCCGTTCGACGACGTCATGGTGCAGCCGTCCAGCATCGACGTCCGGTTGGACCGGTTCTTCCGCGTCTTCAACAACACCCGGTACACGCACATCGACCCCGCGATGCAGCAGGACGACCTCACGTCGCTGGTCGAGCCGGTCGACGACGAGCCGTTCGTGCTGCACCCCGGCGAGTTCGTGCTCGGCTCGACGTTCGAGCTGGTCACCCTCCCGGACGACCTGGCGGGCCGGCTGGAGGGCAAGTCGTCCCTCGGTCGCCTCGGCCTGCTCACGCACTCGACGGCGGGTTTCATCGACCCCGGCTTCTCCGGCCACATCACGCTGGAGCTGTCGAACGTCGCCAACCTGCCCATCACGCTCTGGCCGGGCATGAAGATCGGCCAGCTGTGCCTGTTCCGGCTCAGCAGCTCGGCCGAGCACCCGTACGGCTCGGCCCAGGCGGGGTCGCGCTACCAGGGCCAGCGGGGCCCGACGCCGTCGCGGGCGTACCTCAACTTCCACCGCACGGACACGACCAAGCGCTAGAGCCGCAGGTCGCCGTACCTGGCCAGCACGCGCGACCGCAGCTCCGGGTCGTTGCGCGGCACCGGCTCCAGGAACACCTCGTCCAGCTCGGGGTGCGCGGCCCGCAGCTCGGCGTCGATCCGCACGCACGCCCGCTCCAGGTCGGCCGCGCCGAGCGAGTCGTCGAAGTCGAGCCGCGCGCACACCAGCACGCGGTCCGTGCCGACGGCCATCGTCAGCAGGTCCACCACCTGCTCGACCTCGGGCACGGCCTTCAGGTCCGCCCACACCGCGCGCACCAGCACCGGGTCGGCCTGCCTGCCGATCAGCAGCCCCCGGTTGGTCGACGCCAGCGTGTACGCGGCGAACGCGAGCAGCACGCCGATCGCCAACGACGCCACGCCGTCCCACACCGACTGGCCGGTCAGGTGGTGCAGCCCCAGCCCGCCGAACGCCAGCACCAGCCCGACCAGCGCGGCCGAGTCCTCCAGGAACACCGTCTTCACCGTCGGGTCGTCCGACATCCGCAGGAACGCGAGCATCGACCGGTCCTCGGCCCGCGCACCCCGCCGCACCTGCCGCATCGCCTGGGTCCACGACACCGACTCCAGCCCGAACGCGATGGCCAGCACCACGTACCCGACGACGGGGCTGGTCTGCTCCACCGGTTCGCCGAACACGGTCCGGATGCCCTCGTACAACGCGAACACCGCGCCGGACACGAAGATCGACACGGCGGCGAGCAGCGACCAGAAGTACCGGTCCTTGCCGTAGCCGAACGGGTGCCTGCGGTCCGCGGGCCGGCTCGACTGGCGCAGCGCCGTCAGCAGCAGGGCCTCGGTGAGCGTGTCCGCGACCGAGTGGGCCGCCTCCGCCATCATCGCCGCCGACCCGGTGATCACGCCGGCGATCGCCTTCATCACCGCGATCGCGAGGTTCACCGCCAGGGCGAGCAGGACGGTCAGCGTGCTCTCCCCGCCGCCGTGCTTCGCGGACTCTTCGGGCATGACTGGAACGTTAGGCCCCTGAGGCAAGATCCGCGCGGCACGTGGTGTGACGCAGCTCTCGAAACGATCGCCCCTCGGGATCCGACGAGCAGGTGAAGGATTCGATCTTTGGGGGGATCTTCACGTGCGAAGCGTGACCAGCCGCGCTGCCGCGGTCGCGGCCGTCGGCGCGGTGCTGCTGACCGCAGTCCCGGCGAACGCGCAGGCCGACACGGTGTCGCTCACCGGCCTGGTGTGGTTCGACCGCGACGCCGACGGCGTGGTGGACGAGGGCGAGCCGCCGCTGGCCAACGGCCGCGGCATCGAGGTCTACGACGCCACGACCAAGGCGTTCGTCGGTGAGTACGGCACCGACGCGAACGGCCGGTACCGGGCCGACGGGCTGCCGGACGTGCCGCTCGCGATCTGGAACCGCAACGCCGACAGCTACAAGGCGACCACGCCGTCCACGGTCAACCCCGTCCGCGGCGGCGGCACGTTCGACTTCGGCTTCCTCGGCGGCACGGTGCGCGGCTGGTCGTTCCAGGACCTCGACCGCGACGGCGTCCGGCAGGGGAACGAGCCGGACGTGCCCGGTGCCCCGACCGTGCGGCTGGTGCTGGAGAAGAACGGCGAGGAGCGGGACGTGGCGCCCGCGACGCGCGGCGTGAACGGCGAGTACGAGTTCCGGGACGTGCCGGTCGGCTCGGACGTGTCGGTCGTGGCCGACGCCGTGCCGGAGCGGAAGCTGGCGCCGTCGTCGACCGAGTACGACGTCGACCCGGCGACGCGGCGGAAGTCGATCGTCGTCCGACCGGGCGAGACGACCCGCGTGGACGTCCGCTACACCTACCTGGACGCCGACTTCGTCGCGGGCGCGGCCCGGCTGGAGCCCGCGAAGGACGCCTACCGGCTGGGTGACGTCGTCACGCTGGTGGTGCCGGTGACCAACAAGGGCGAGGCCCCGGACAACCCGGACATGGTGGTGTTCGGGTCGACGCCGGAGTTCGTCGAGGCGGGCGGCGGGGTCGAGGTCGTGACGCCCGGCCAGGAGTTCCGCCTCAAGGAGCCGATCGCGGTGGGCGCGACCGCCGACGTCCGCCTGACCTACCGGTTGGACGACGCCGGGTTCACCGAGTTCCACCTGCTCGTCCGGCCGGTCTCGGCGCTCGGGCACCGGGAGACGAACTTCGCGGACAACCACGCGCGCGTGTCGCTGGAGTACACGACCGGGGAGTCCCCGACCACGTCCCCGACCGCGCCGACGGACCCCACGACGACCGCGGCGCCCACCTCGACCACCACCACGACCGCTGCCGTCGTCCAGGTGGGCGGTGGCTCCAGCGGGTTGGCGAGCACGGGCGCGTCGCCGTGGTCGTTCCTGGCGATCGGGCTGCTGCTGCTCGGCGGCGGCGCGTTGGCCTTCTTGGCGGCACGCGGGCGTCGTCGCGCCTGACCCGTTCGGCCGACCGCCACCGCTAGCCTGCGGCATGGGCATTTTGGTGCACGTACTGCTGACGGCGGTGGCGGTCTGGGTCGCGACGCTCATCCCGGGCATCGACCTGGACGCGGGCGCGTCGACCCCCGCGAAGATCGGGACGCTGATCGGCGTCGCCCTGCTCTTCGGTCTGGTGAACGCGGTCGTCAAGCCGCTGGTGAAGTTCTTCGGCTGCCTGTTCTACCTGGTCACGCTGGGCTTGATCGGCCTGGTGGTGAACGCCCTGCTGTTCTGGCTCACGGGCTGGCTGGCGGGCGAGCTGGGCCTGCCGTTCGACGTCACCGGCTTCTGGCCCGCGTTCTGGGGCGCGATCATCGTCGCCCTCGCGAGCTGGCTGCTGAACCTGGCCTACGACCGCGTCGCGGATCGCGACTGACCCTGCGGAACGCCCCCCGGTCCGATGAGGACCGAGGGGCGTTCGCCGTCCACAGCGGACTCAGCCGGAAGAGGCCTTGTCCTCGTCCGGCAGGGCGGTGCCGGTGGGCGACTCGTCCGTCGGCACGTCCTGGCGCTCGCGGTCCAGACCCCGGCGCACGGACGTCAGCAGCAGCTGCGCCACGTCCACCACCTCGACGTGCGAACCCGCCGCGCCCTCGTTCTGCCGCGCCGTCACGCCGTCGGTCAGCATCACGCGGCAGAACGGGCAGCCCGTGGCGATCTTCGACGGCGCGGTGCCCAGCGCCTCGTCCACGCGGTCGAGGTTGATGCGCTTGCCGATCCGCTCCTCCATCCACATGCGAGCGCCGCCGGCGCCGCAGCACATGGACCGCTCCTCGTGGCGGGGCATCTCGCGCAGCGTCGCGCCCGACGCGCCGACCAGCTCGCGCGGCGCCTCGTAGACCTTGTTGTGCCGGCCCAGGTAGCACGGGTCGTGGTAGGTGACGTCCTCCGCGACCTCCGCCACCGGCACCAGCCTGCGCTCGCGCACCAGCCGGTTGAGCAGCTGCGTGTGGTGCACGACCTCGAACTGGCCGCCGACCTGCGGGTACTCGTTGGCCAGGGTGTTGAAGCAGTGCGCGCACGTCACGACGATCTTGCGCTGACCCGGCTCACGGCCGTCGAAGACGGTGTTGAGCACCTCGACGTTCTGCTGAGCCAGCATCTGGAACAGGAACTCGTTGCCCGCCCGCCGCGCCGGGTCGCCGGTGCAGGTCTCCTCCGGCCCGAGCACGGTGTACTTGACGCCCGCGGTGTGCAGCAGCTCGGCCACCGCCCGCGTGGTCTTCTTCGCCCGGTCCTCGAACGCGCCCGCGCAGCCGACCCAGAACAGGTACTCGGCGTCGCCCAGCTCGCCGTCGAACACCGGCACCTCGAAGTCCAGGCCCTCGGTCCACGCCAGGCGGTCCTTGGCGTTCTGGCCCCACGGGTTGCCCTTGTTCTCCAGGTTCTTGAACATGCCGCCCAGCTCGGACGGGAAGTTCGACTCGATCAGCACCTGGTAGCGGCGCATGTCGACGATGTGGTCGACGTGCTCGATGTCCACCGGGCACTGCTCGACGCACGCGCCGCACGTGGTGCACGACCACAGCACCTCGGGGTCGATGACGCCCAGCTCGTCCGCGCCGCCGATGAGCGGGCGCTCGGACTCGGCCATCGCCAGCACGTCGATGGACTCCAGGCGCTTCTTGTAGTCCTCGTACTTGTCCTCGGTCAGGCCGACCTCGTCACCGGCCATGTCCTTGCTGCCGCCGGCGAGCAGGTACGGGGCCTTGGCGAAGGCGTGGTCGCGCAGCTGCGTGATGACGAGCTTCGGCGACAGCGGCTTGCCGGTGTTCCACGCCGGGCACTGGGACTGGCAGCGACCGCACTCGGTGCAGGTGCTGAAGTCCAGCCAGCCCTTCCAGGAGAAGTCCTCGACCTTGCCGACGCCGAACACGTCCTTGTCGGGGTCGGCCTCCTCCAGGTCGAGCACCTGGCCGCCGCTCATCATCGGCTTCAACGCGCCGAGCGCGACGCCGCCGTCGTCCTCGCGCTTGAAGTAGATGTTGAAGAACGCGCTGAACCGGTGCCAGGCCACGCCCATGGTGAGGTTCTTCGCCACCACGATCAGCCAGATCATGCCGGACAGCAGCTTGGTGATCGCCATGATCGAGACCCAGTTGGGGCTCGCGGGCAGGATGTTCGACAGCGGCGCGGTCACGAACGACGACCACAGCGGCGGGTCCTCCAGTCCGGAGGCCTGCTTGAACGCCTTCACGCCGAGGATGCCCAGGCCCTCGATGATCACGACCGCTTCGACGAAGTACGCGGCCTTGAAGCTGGAGCCCGCGAACCGGGACAGCCGGTCGGCGCGGCGCGGGTGGTTGAGCTGGCGGATGACCGCCAGCGCGACGCCGCCGACCACGGTGCCGATGCCGAGCAGCTCGACCAGCAGCGCCCACAGCGACCAGGTGCCGATGACGGGCCAGTGGAAGCCGGGGTAGAAGACCTCGCCGTAGGCCTCGAACAGCACCGCGGAGCCGATGAGGAAGCCCCACATCACCATCCAGTGCCAGGGCGCGACCTTGCGGAACTTGGCCATCCTGGTGTGCGCGACGAACTCCACGACCAGCGTGCGCAGGCGGGGTCCGAACGGCCCGTTGCGGGTCGCGTCCGGCTGGCCGAGGCGGATGATCCTGATCATCCGCAGGACACCGGCGACGAACAGACCCCAGGCGAACACGCTGACGGCGACGCCGATGGCGCCGAGGGTGAGCTGGAGGGCTCCCATTGTGGTGGCGGCCTTTCTCGTCCGTTCTCCTGGCTGGGCAGCCTACGCCCGATTACTCGCCGGTAACCACTTGGACGTGGTCGATCGCATACCGCCGGTAGACTAGTGGAACAGACGTTCAACTTGTTGGGGGCTGACCGTGCTTGTGTACCTCACCCTGGCCGTGGCGATCATCGGTGAGATCACCGCGACCGTGTCCCTCAAGTTGTCCGAGGGCTTCAGCAAGCCGATCCCCTCCGTCGTGGTCATCGTCGGGTACGTGGTCGCGTTCGGCGCGTTGAGCAGGGTCCTGCACCTGGGCATGCCGATCGGCGTGGCGTACGCGATCTGGTCCGCCTTCGGCGTCGCCGCGGTCGCGGGCATCGGCGTGGTGGTGTTCGAGGAACCGTTGAACGCCACGATGGTGGTCGGGTTGCTGCTCGTGATCGCGGGCGTGGTGGCCATCGAGGTGGGCAGCGGTGCCGCCGCCTGACGGCCGCCGGGCCCGCGGCGACCGGCGTCGGCGGGAAATCCTGGAGGCGACGCTGCGGGTCGTCGAACGGGACGGCGTGGCCGGGGTGAGCCACCGGTCCGTGGCGCGGGAGGCGGGCGTGCCGACGACGTCGACCACCTACTACTACGCGACCCTGGACGAGCTGCTCATCGCGACGCTCACCTGGTCGGCCGACCATATGGCGTCGAGCTTCCGCGAGGTGCCCCTGACGCCGGCGGCGGTGGCCCGGTTCATCGCGGACGCCGCCGGCGCCCACCGGGGTCGCACGCTCGCGGAGTACGAGCTCTACCTGCTGGCGGCACGCCGGCCGGAGCTGCGCCCGGCGGCCCGGCGGTGGATCTCGCTGATGACCGAGGTCGCCGGTTCGGGGGACCCGGTGGCGCTGCGGGCGCTGCTCGCGGGCCTCGACGGGCTCCTGATCCAGGCGTTGATCGCGGATTTCCCCCCAATGGCGCAGGATTTGGAGCCGGTCGTGTCCCTTCTGATGCTCGGTCGATGACCTTCGCGCGGGACACTGTCGGCATGAGGTTCGCCGGTCGTGAGTCGTGGCAGGTGTCGCACGGGACGAATCAGACGGTCAACACCGCGCTGTTCATCCGCGACACCCTGGCGCTCTCCGTCGAGACCGTGCCGGAGCTGCCCGGGCTCGACCCGTCGGTGCCGGTCGTGGTGCCGCCGGGGGTCGACCGGGCCGGTGCGGCCGAGGAGTGGCTCGGCTGGTGGGCCGACGTGCTCGACTACGCCCGCGCCGAGCTGCCCGGCGGCGCACCGGACGACCCGGCCGGGCCCTCGTTGCAGGTCCGACCCGCGCTGCGGGCGGCGGTGCTGGCGCTGGGCGCGGCGGCGGACGAGTACGACCAGCGGTACGTCACGTCCCGGGGCGCGCTGCCGATCGGTGAGGTCGTGCGCGGCGTCGAGGGCAGGCTCGGCCGGTACGTGCGGCCGTTCCGGCTGGTGATCACCGAGGTGCCGGTGCAGGGCGTGGTGTGGGAGCGGATGACGCCGACCCACGTGATCGCCTCGCAGCGCTTCCTGGTCGACCCGGCCCGCTCCGCCCCGGCCCTGCGCGCCGTCGTCGAATCCCTCGCCTGACCGCGTGTCCTCCCTCCGGACCGCGCGTGTCCTACGTTCAGAACGCGAGAGTCCTACGTTCGGAACGCGAGAGTCCTACGTTCGGAACGCGAGAGTCCTACGTTCGGAACGCGAGAGTCCTACGTTCAGAACGCGAGAGTCCTACGTCCAGGACACCCGAGTTGAACGCTCGGCGCGCACGCGCCCCTGACCGATCGCTGACCGGAGGGGTAGGGCCAGCCCCCGTATCGGCTCGGGGGCCTTCCTGGTGGGGTGGTGGGCCGAGTACCCCTAACTTGGACGTCGAAGACCTTGACGTGACGAGGGGGCAGCGGTGGTTAAGCGGATCGCGGTGGTGGCGGGCGTGGCGGTGGCCGCGGCGCTGGCGCTCACGTCGTGCGTGCGGCTCGTGGAGAACGGCTTCGACGACAAGCACTCCGTGACCGACCAGGTGACCGAGGTCCGGCTCCAGAACGGCTCGGGCAACGTCATCGTCCGCAGCCGGTCCGACGCCACCGAGACCGAGGTCCGGCGGCGCGTCCAGTACCCGAAGGACTCCGACAAGCCCGGCGGGGTGTCGCACCGCATGGAGGGCAGCACCCTCGTGCTGGACGGCTGCGGCAACCGCTGCACGGTCAACTACGAGGTCACCGTTCCGTCCAAGGACGTGCGGATCACCGGCGAGAACAGCTCCGGCGACGTCCGCCTCGAAGGCCTGGCGAGCGTCGACATCGAGGTCGGCTCCGGCGACGCGGTGGTCCGGGACGTCTCCGGCGCGGTCCGCGTCGACAACAGCTCGGGCGACCTGGAGGTGGTCGGCGTCGGCGGCGACTTCACCGGCCGGGTCGGCTCCGGCGGCACGAGGCTGTCGGACATGCGCGGCGCGGTGACCATCGACAGCGACTCCGGCGACGTGGACGTGAAGATTGCCGCCGTGAACTCGGTGCACGCCGACGCGGGTAGCGGCAGCCTGACCGTCGCCGTGCCGGAGGGCGCGTACAAGGTCGACGTGGACGCGGGCAGCGGCGACAAGGACATCAAGGTCAAGAGCGACCCGAGCGCCACCGCCGAGCTGGTCCTGCGCTCCGGCAGCGGTGACGTGACGGTGCGCCCCGCCTAGCACCACCCCCTCGCGCGTCGGCCCCGGTCAGCGACACCTCGTGTCGCCTGGCCGGGGCCTTCGCCGTCACCCGGAAGTGTCCCGGATCACCCCGTGGCGGGAACACCGGAGCGGTCCCGTCCGTTGGACAGGCAGGAAGATTGAGCCGGGTGGACTCAAGTCCGTCCGGGCCGGTTAAACTTGAGCCGGTACCGCTCAACGCGGGGCTCTCACAGACGCACTACCAGGAGGAATTCCAATGGCGCGAGCGGTCGGCATCGACCTGGGGACGACCAACTCCGTCGTCGCGGTTCTCGAGGGTGGCGAGCCGACGGTCATCGCCAACTCCGAGGGGTCGCGCACCACCCCGTCCATCGTGGCCTTCGCCAAGAACGGCGAGGTGCTCACCGGTCAGCCCGCCAAGAACCAGGCGGTGACCAACGTCGACCGGACGATCCGGTCCGTCAAGCGCCACATCGGCACGGACTGGCGGACCGACGACGTCGACGGCAAGAAGTACACGCCGCAGGAGATCAGCGCGCGCGTGCTGATGAAGCTCAAGCGCGACGCCGAGGCCTACCTGGGCGAGGAGATCACCGACGCGGTCATCACCGTCCCCGCCTACTTCGAGGACGCCCAGCGCCAGGCCACCAAGGAGGCCGGCCAGATCGCGGGCCTCAACGTGCTGCGCATCGTCAACGAGCCCACCTCCGCCGCCCTGGCCTACGGCCTCGACAAGGGCGACAAGGAGCAGACCATCCTGGTCTTCGACCTCGGTGGCGGCACGTTCGACGTCTCGCTGCTGGAGCTGGCCGAGGGCGTGGTCGAGGTCAAGGCGACCTCCGGCGACAACCACCTCGGCGGCGACGACTGGGACCAGCGGATCGTGGACTGGCTGGTCGAGCGGTTCAAGCAGACCAACGGCATCGACCTGACCAAGGACAAGATGGCGTTGCAGCGCATCCGCGAGGCCGCCGAGAAGGCCAAGATCGAGCTGTCCAGCTCGAACAACGCCTCCATCAACCTGCCCTACATCACCGTGGACTCGGACAAGAACCCGCTGTTCATGGACGAGACGCTGTCGCGCGCCGAGTTCCAGCGCATCACCAACGACCTGCTGGAGCGCACCCGCGCGCCGTTCAACAACGTGATCAAGGACGCCGGCATCAGCGTCGGCGACATCGACCACGTGGTGCTGGTCGGCGGCTCCACCCGCATGCCCGCGGTGGCCGAGCTCGTCAAGGAGCTGACCGGCGGCCGTGAGCCGAACAAGGGCGTGAACCCGGACGAGGTCGTCGCGGTCGGCGCGGCCCTGCAGGCCGGTGTGCTGAAGGGCGAGGTCAAGGACGTCCTGCTGCTCGACGTCACCCCGCTGTCCCTGGGCATCGAGACCAAGGGCGGCGTGATGACCAAGCTCATCGAGCGCAACACGACGATCCCGACCAAGCGCTCGGAGATCTTCACCACCGCCGACGACAACCAGCCGTCCGTGCAGATCCAGGTCTTCCAGGGTGAGCGCGAGTTCGCCCGGGACAACAAGAAGCTCGGCATGTTCGAGCTGACCGGCCTGCCGCCCGCGCCGCGCGGCGTCCCGCAGATCGAGGTCACCTTCGACATCGACGCCAACGGCATCGTGCACGTGTCCGCGAAGGACATGGGCACGGGCAAGGAGCAGCGGATGACGATCACCGGCGGCTCCGCGCTGCCGAAGGACGACATCGAGCGGATGATCAAGGACGCCGAGGCTCACGCCGAGGAGGACAAGCGCCGCCGCGACGAGGCCGAGGTCCGCAACCAGGCCGAGACGCTGGTCTACCAGACGGAGAAGGTCCTCAAGGAGAACGAGGACAAGATCCCGGCCGAGGTCAAGGAGAAGGTCGACGCGGCCATCGCGGAGACCACCGAGGCGCTCAAGGGCGAGGACATCGCCAAGATCCGCACCGCGGTGGAGAAGCTGGCCACCGAGTCCCAGGCCATCGGCCAGTCCCTGTACGCCAACGCCCCCACGGCCGACGCCGCGGGCGCCACGGGTGGTGCGCCCACCGGTGACGCGCCGAAGGCCGACGACGTGGTGGACGCGGAGATCGTCGACGAGGACGAGAAGAAGTGACCCAGCCCGAGGAACAGCCCCAGGTGGTCGTGCGCGATCGCAGGCGCATCGACCCGGAGACGGGACAGGTGCGGCCGACGCCCTCGGACGAGGGCACGCCGGTCGAGGACCAGGTCGACACCCCGACCGACGCCCCGGTCGAGTCGCAGGTCGAGTCGGTCGAGTCGCAGGTCGGATCGGACGCCGGCTCGGAGGTCGGCGGCAAGCACGCCGCCCCCGACGAGCCGGAGGCCGTGTCCGTCGACCCGTCCGTCGAGCTCAAGGCGCAGCTGGACGAGCGGACCGCCGACCTGCAGCGGCTGACGGCCGAGTACGCCAACTACCGCAAGCGCGTCGAGCGCGACCGGGAACTGGTGATCACCACGGCCAAGGCGCAGGTGGCGGGCGAGCTGCTCGCCGTGCTCGACGACATCGAGCGGGCCGGCGCGCACGGTGACCTCACCGGCGCGTTCAAGGCGGTGGCCGACAAGCTGGTCAGCGCGCTGCACGGCACCGGCCTCGAACCGTTCGGCCACGAGGGCGAGGAGTTCGACCCCTCGGTCCACGAGGCCGTCCAGCACGGCACGTCCCCGGACGTCAGCGGGCCGACCGTCACCGCCGTGCTGCGTCGCGGTTACCGCTTCGGCGAGCGCGTGCTGCGGCCCGCGCTGGTCGCGGTGACCGACCACGAGCCGGCCGCCGCACCGACGGCCGACGAGCGTGCCGAACCGGTGGAAGAGCAGCAGGACTGACTGAGAGGGGGCGGCGTCCGTGAGCGCTCGCGACTGGATCGAGAAGGACTTCTACCGCGAGCTGGGCGTCACCTCCGACGCCTCGGCCGACGAGATCAAGAAGGCGTACCGGAAGTTGGCGCGGGAGCTCCACCCCGACGCCAACCCCGGTGACGCCCAGGCCGAGGCGCGGTTCAAGGCGGTGTCCGAGGCGTACGGCATCCTCTCGGACACGGCGAAGCGCAAGCAGTACGACGAGGCCCGCCGCCTCTTCTCCGGAGGCGGCGGGTTCCCCGGCGGGTTCGGCACCGGTGGCGGCGGGTTCGACGTCGGTGACCTGTTCAACCGGCAGAACGCGCAGGCCGGCGGCATGGGCGGGCTCGGTGACCTGCTCGGCGGGCTGTTCAACCGCAGGGGTGGCACGTCCACGTCCGCGACCAGACCCCGCCGCGGCGAGGACGTCGAGACCGACGTCCGCATCGACTTCACCGAGGCCGTCAAGGGCGCGACCGTGCCCATGCGCCTGTCCAGCCCGTCGACCTGCGGCACGTGCGCGGGTTCCGGCGCGCGTCCCGGCACGTCGCCGCGGACGTGCACGAACTGCGGCGGCGCCGGCCTGGTGACCCGCAGCCAGGGCGCGTTCGCGTTCTCCGAGCCGTGCGCGGACTGCCGCGGCACCGGCCGGATCGTGGACGACCCGTGCCCCGAGTGCGGCGGCGACGGCGTCAGCACCAAGACCCGCACGCTGACCATCCGCATCCCGGCCGGCGTGGACGACGGCCAGCGGATCAGGCTGGCCGGCCAGGGTGAGCCGGGGCGCAACAACGGCCCCGCCGGCGACCTGTTCGTGCGCGTGCACGTCAACCCGCACCCGATCTTCGGCCGGTCCGGCAACGACCTGACCGTGTCCGTTCCGGTGACGTTCCCGGAGCTGGCGCTGGGCACGACGTTGACCGTGCCGACGCTCGAGGGCAAGGTGACGTTGAAGGTGCCCGCCGGCACGGCCAGCGGACGGGTGCTGCGGGCCAAGGGCAAGGGCATCGCCAAGCGCGACGGCCAGCTCGGTGACCTGCTCATCACGCTCAACGTGGCCGTGCCGAACAACATGGACGCCGCAGCCCGGGAGGCGTTGGAGGACTACGCGTCGGCGACGGCGAAGCACGACCCGCGCGCGGAGCTCAACGCCCTGTTGGAGAAGAGGTCGGTGTGAGCTTCCCGTTCCCGCCCGGCACCGACGAGGACACCCCGTTCTTCGTCATCTCCGTGGCGGCGCAGCTGTCGGGTCTGCACGCCCAGACCCTCCGCGCCTACGACCGGTTGGGCCTGGTGTCGCCGGGCCGCACGTCCGGCGGCGGGCGGCGGTACTCGATGCGCGACATCGTGCTGCTCCGGGAGGTGCAGCGGCTCTCGCAGGAGGAGGGCGTCAACCTCGCCGGCATCAAGCGCATCATCGAGCTGGAGAACGAGGTCGGCGCGCTGCGCGCCAAGGTGCAGGAGCTGGGCGAACAGCTCGCCAACGCCATGGCCGCGGCCGAGCACGCCGCCGCGTCGGTGCACGCGTCGTACCGGCGCGACCTGGTGCCGGTGCGCCACGAGACGGCCCTGGTCGTGTGGAAGCCGAACTCGCAGCGCTGACCGGCTCTGACCGGCTCCCGGCTCGACCCCCGGCCGTGCGGTTCTTCGGCTCCGGCTCTCGGCTTGGTCGCCCGATAGGGTGATCATCGCCCGGATATGTACGGAAACGCTGTTCCCGATCCTCGGTTGCACATGAGGAAACCCGCGACGCCGAACCCCGCGCCGGACCGGAACGCCGAACCCGCGCCAGACTGGACGACGTGGACTACGTCTTCGTGCACGGCACCACCCAGTCGCCGGCCGCCTGGCGCCCGGTCGAGGACCTGCTCCGCCGCCGCGGCCACCAGACCGCGGCCGTGGACCTGCCCACCGACCGGCCCGAGCTGAGAGCCGTCGACTACGCCGCGATCGCCCGAGCCCAGGCGGGCGACGCCCTGGCCCCGATCCTGGTGGGCCACTCCGGCGCGGGCCTGCTGATGCCCGCCATCGCCCGCGCGCTCGGCGCGTCCCACCTGGTCTGGGTCGCGGCGATGGTCCCCGGCCCGGTGTCCCTGGCCGACGAGCTGGCCGCCGACACCGGCGGTGAGATGTTCGACCCCGAGTGGCGCTCCCTCACCGAGCCGCCCACCGCGGACCCGGTCGTCGCCTCGTACTTCCTGTTCCACGACTGCGACTTGGCGGGCGTCCGTGCGGGCCTGCGGACCCTGCGCCTGTTCTACCCCGCCGCGACGTACCGCGAGGTGCACGACCTGCCGGACCTGCCGTCGACCTACGTCCTGCCCCGCGAAGACCGCACGCTGCGCCCGTCCTGGATGCGCCGGGCCGCGCGCGACCGGCTCGGGGTCGAGGCGATCGAGGTGGACGGCGGCCACTGCCCGCAGACCAGCCGCCCGGACACCCTGGCGGCCATCCTGGGCGCCGCCTGGCCCGGCCGGCCGTAATCACCCGACCCAGTGATGCCGGGGCCGCTACGGGCCTCCCGCCGACTCCACCTCGGCCCGGCCGGACCGCGACCGAACCACGTCCGCCACCGGACTCGCCCTCGCGCCGCCGGACCGCAGCCGACATGGGACTCGTCCTCGCGCCGCGAACCGCACCGCGCAGGCGCACCGCGCTCCGCCGCCGAACCGCACCCGGCTGGCGCACCGCACTCCGCCGCGGAACCGCACTCCGCTGGCGCATCGCACTCCGCCGGCGCGTCGCGCTCCGGCGCCGGACCGCACCCGGCCGGCGCACCGCACGTCCGGCCCAGAACGTGCAAAAGTTTCGGAGAGGTGCTCAGTCCAGCGTGAACGGGTCGTACTTGATCCGGTCCAGCGGGGTGCCGGCGACCAGCATCCGGGACACGGTCGCCCGGATCATGGACGGCGAGCCGCACACCAGCACGTCCCGGTCCTGCCACGCCCCGTACCGCGTGACCACGTCGGCCAGCGTGCCCTGTTCGACGCCGCGCGCACCGGGGTCGGACTCCAGCACGGGCACGACCGTCAGCCAGGGGTTGGTCATGGCGAACCGCTGGAGGTTGTCCAGGTCGTACAGGTCCTCACGGGTCCGCCCGCCCATGAACAGGTGCACGCGCGGGTTCTCGCCCCACTGCGCCATCTCGTCGATGATCGCGTGCATCGGCGCGACGCCGGTCCCGCCGGCGACCATCAGCACGTCCCGGCCGGAGTTGCGGTCGACGCTGAGCCGGCCCATCGGCGGACCGATCCGCCACACGTCACCCGGCTGGGTGTGCCCGACCACCGATCGGCTGACCCACCCGCCCTCGACGGAGCGGATGTGGAACTCGATGATGCCGTCGTCGCGCGGCGCGTTGGCGGGCGAGTAGTACCGCCACAGCCGTGCGCGCTGGGGCGTTTCGACGCTGACGTACTGGCCGGCGCGGTAGCCGACCGGGTGGTCGGGCTGCAGCCGCACGACTGCCAGGTCCCAGCTCACCCGCTGGTGGTCGAGCACGGTGGCGTGCCAGTAGGCCGGGCCGTCGTCGGCCGCGGCCGCCTCCTGCATGGCGCGGGCCATGATCGTGTACGCCTCGGCCCAGGCCATCTCGACCTTCGGCGTCCACGCGGGCCCGGCGAACTTCTTCACCGCCGCCAGCAGCGCCGTGCCGACGGACTCGTAGTGCACGTTGATCACGCCGAACTTGCGGTGGTCGCGCCCGAGCTGGCGCAGGAACGGGATCAGGTCGTCGGGTCTGTCCACCATCTGCACGACGTGGACCAGGGCGCGCAGCAGGCGGCTGCGCTGGACCTCCATGTTCACGGGGAACATCTCACGAGTCGCCGGCGCGAGGCTGAAGAGCATGCCGTAGAAGAACTTCGCGACTTCGTCCTGGCGCGGCTCCACCACCGCGAAGCTCTCCCGGATCATCCGCACCATAGCGGTGACACCAGGAGGAGGTTCGCGGTGTGGTGGGCTGGGGATCGGGCTCAACACGGCGTTCGCAGTCATGGTCCGGGCGCAGTCTCCACGTTTCTGGCGGCGCCAGCAAGGGCGCTACGTCCTCGTCAAGCTTCCATCCCCGACGAGGGGACACTAACCCGCCGACTGGCCGGTCGACTCCTTGATGCCACCTTCGAGTGCAGTGCGGTCACGGACGGTCGCACTCCGTACCGGCGAACGGGTGGACATTCCCCTCCACATATACCCAACTCGCCGCTCGCGGCCCACTCCCGGACGCCCGGTGTGCGGGATCCGACCACGGCGGGACGGGCCATCGGCCCCACCGCCACGTCGACGGCGGGGCACCGACCCCGAGGTTCACCCCAGTGGCGGCCGGCAAACCCCACCGGTGCGTGGGCCGCAGCGGCCTGTGGATTCCGACCTGCGGATTGTGGACAACTCGCGCACCGGTGTGGACAACCGGCTGCGACGTGTGGGTGACGGGTGTCAGGCCTGCGCGGACCGCTCGGCTGCGCTGCGTTCAACGCAGAACTCGTTGCCCTCGGGATCGGCCAGCACGACCCACCCCGTCCCGTCGGGCCGGCGCATGTCGGACACCAGCGTGGCCCCGATGCCGAGCAGCCGCTCGACCTCGACGTCACGGGTCGTGTCGGGCTGGAGGTCGAGGTGGACCCGGTTCTTCACCGACTTGCCCTCGGGCACCTGGATGAACAGCAGTGACGGCCCTTCGGGCAGCGTGACCAGGGCTTCGGGGTCGCCCGGGTGGTCGTCGTCGGAGAGCGGCCTGCCGGTCGCCTGGCTCCAGAACCCGGCCAGGGCGAAGGCGTCCGCGCAGTCGAAGGTGATGTTGTGCACGAGTGCGGTCATGCGCAGATCCTTCTAGGGACACCGGTCGGGGCGCACCCGACTTTCACCCCGTGGCCCACGCCACACCGCTTCGACTAGGTTGAGCGGAACTGACTCAACTTTTCTGACGTTGATCTGGATGAAGGCTGGTGCGGCGACGCCGGCCGCTGTGCACGGAACACCGACCGAGGTGAGGAATGGACGCTTTCAACCCGACCACGAAGACGCAACAGGCCGTGTCCGCCGCCGTTCAGGCGGCGACCATCGCGGGCAACCCGGACGTCGGCCCGGTCCACCTCCTCGGCGCGCTCCTGGCCCAGGGCGAGGGCCTCACCACGCCCCTGCTCACCGCCGTCGGCGCGGACCCCAAGCAGGTGCACAAGGAGCTGGAACAGCTGACCAGGGCCCTGCCCGCGGCCAGCGGCTCGTCCGTGTCGGCACCCCAGTTCTCCCGCGACGCGGTCCGGGTGCTGGGCAAGGCGCAGGAACTCGCCACCGAGATGGGTGACGAGTACGTGTCCACCGAGCACCTCCTGGTCGGCCTCGCCCACCACGGGGGCCAGGTCGCGGACCTGCTGCGCCGCCACGGCGCGACCCCCGAAGCCCTCAAGGAGGCGTTCGGCAAGGTCCGCGGCTCGGCGCGAGTCACCAGCCCGGACCCGGAGGGCACCTACCAGGCGTTGGAGAAGTACGGCGTCGACCTGACCGAACGCGCCCGCAAGGGCGAGCTCGACCCCGTCATCGGCCGCAACACCGAGATCCGCCGCGTCGTGCAGGTGCTGTCCCGCCGCACGAAGAACAACCCCGTCCTGATCGGTGAGCCCGGCGTGGGCAAGACCGCCATCGTGGAGGGCCTGGCCCAGCGCATCGTGGCCGGTGACGTGCCCGAGAGCCTGCGCGGCAAGAAGGTCGTCGCGCTCGACCTCGGCGCGATGGTCGCCGGCGCCAAGTACCGCGGCGAGTTCGAGGAGCGGCTCAAGGCCGTGCTGAAGGAGATCACCGACTCCGCCGGCCAGGTCATCACGTTCATCGACGAGCTGCACACGATCGTGGGTGCCGGCGCGGGCGGCGACTCCGCCATGGACGCGGGCAACATGATCAAGCCCATGCTGGCGCGCGGCGAGCTGCGCATGGTCGGCGCGACCACGCTCGACGAGTACCGCGAGCGCATCGAGAAGGACCCGGCCCTGGAGCGCCGCTTCCAGCAGGTCTTCGTCGGCGAACCCTCGGTCGAGGACACGATCGGCATCCTGCGCGGCCTCAAGGAGCGCTACGAGGTGCACCACGGCGTGCGCATCACCGACGCCGCCCTGGTCGCCGCCGCCACGCTGTCCGACCGCTACATCACCGCCCGGTTCCTCCCGGACAAGGCCATCGACCTGGTGGACGAGTCCGCGTCCCGGCTGCGCATGGAGATCGACTCCCGGCCGGTCGAGATCGACGAGGTCGAACGCGCCGTGCGCCGGTTGGAGATCGAGGAGATGGCGCTGGCCAAGGAGACGGACCCGGCCTCCGTCGAACGCCTCGCCGCGCTGCGCGCCGAACTGGCCGAGCACCGCGAGGAGCTGGCCGCGCTGACGGCCCGCTGGCAGAACGAGAAGGGCTCGATCGAGAAGGTCCGCGACCTCAAGGAGCAGCTCGAACAGCTGCGCGGCGAGTCGGAGCGGGCCGAGCGCGACGGCGACCTCGGCCGTGCCGCGGAGCTGCGGTACGGGCGCATCCCGGCGTTGGAGAAGGAGCTGGAGACCGCCACCCGCACCACCCAGGACGCCGCGGTGATGCTGAAGGAGGAGGTCGGGCCGGACGACGTGGCCGACGTGGTGTCGGCGTGGACGGGCATTCCGGCGGGTCGGCTCCTCGAAGGTGAGACGGCGAAGCTGCTGCGCATGGAGGACGAGCTGGCCAAGCGCGTGGTCGGCCAGGCCGAGGCCGTCCGGGTCGTCTCGGACGCGGTCCGGCGCACCAGGGCCGGCGTGGCCGACCCGGACCGGCCGACCGGCTCGTTCCTGTTCCTCGGCCCGACCGGCGTCGGCAAGACCGAGCTGGCCAAGGCGCTGGCGGAGTTCCTGTTCGACGACGAGCGGGCGATGATCCGGATCGACATGAGCGAGTACTCCGAGAAGCACTCGGTGGCCCGGCTCGTCGGAGCGCCCCCCGGCTACGTCGGCTACGACCAGGGCGGGCAGCTCACCGAGTCCGTCCGCCGCCGCCCGTACTCGGTCGTGCTGCTGGACGAGGTCGAGAAGGCTCACCCGGACGTGTTCGACGTGCTGCTGCAGGTGCTGGACGACGGCAGGCTCACCGACGGCCAGGGCCGCACGGTCGACTTCCGCAACACCATCCTGGTGCTGACCTCGAACCTCGGTTCGCACGTCATCGCGGACGCCACGCTGGACGAGCGGCAGCGCAACGACGCGGTCATGTCCGTGGTGCGCACGCACTTCAAGCCGGAGTTCCTCAACCGGCTGGACGACGTCGTGGTGTTCCACGCGCTGGCCACGGAGGAGCTGACCTCCATCGTGGACATCCAGGTGGAACGGCTCGGCGCACGCCTGGCACAGCGTCGGCTGACCCTGGACGTCAGCCCCGCCGCCCGCGAGTGGCTGGCGCTGAACGGCTTCGACCCGGTGTACGGCGCCCGCCCGCTGCGGCGGCTGGTGCAGTCGTCCATCGGTGACCAGCTGGCGAAGGAGCTGCTGGCGGGCGAGGTGCGCGACGGCGACACGGTGAAGGTCGACGTGCTGGACGACCAGTCCGGCCTGATCGTCGGCAAGGTCTGATCCACTTCGCCGGGCCGGCACCACTCCGGCCCGCCCCGGCCCCGCGGCACCCGACAAGGCCCTGACCAGCTCAGACCGCCTTCGTCCCAGGTGCCGCGGGGCCTCAAGCGCCTCAGGCCGACCACTGCCGGCTGCTACCGCAACCAGCCACCGGAACCGGCCGCGCGCCACAGGCCCCGGACACCCCACCGGCCGCCGATCTGGGCCCGATCCCGCAGGCGTGTCCGCTCACCCGGACCCCCTGCCCGCGCCAAGCCTGCCCGCTCGAACTACGCCAGCGCACTCACTCGCGCCACGCCAGCCCGCGTTACGCCTGCCGTCCGGTCATTAGCCCGCGCCCGCTCGGGCTGCGGCTGTCCGCCGGCCTGGGCCATGCCTGCCGTCCGGTCACTCGCGCCGCGCCTGTCCACTGGCCCTCGCCGCGCCTGCCCGCTCGTTTGGGCCGGGCCTGCCCGCTCGCGTTCGCGCCGCGCCTGCCCGGTCTGCGCCTGCCTGCTGGCCCTCGCCGCGCCTGTCCGGTCGCCTGCGCCATGCCGGTGCGTCCGCGCGACACCTACTCCGCCGTCCGCACGTGGCACGGATCTGTTCGCCTGCCCTCTCGCTACGCAGGGGTCCCCGACCGGGGGACCCCTGGCTTTACTCTGCCGGCCGGCACCGACAGCGCACGAGCGTCCGGGCTGTGCCTGTGGACAACGCCGAGGCCTGTGGATAAAGCCCCCGCGAGCCGGGCGGGACGAGAGCGGACCGGCCCCGCGTCCACCCCGCGATCCGGGTAACAGCTTGATCCGTTTGCGCGAACCACGCCCCAAGTGATCTTCGTTTGTTCCCCGCCGCCCGCTACTCTCGCACCGTGGGCATACCGGCGTGGGTCTGGTTCACCGTCGCCGCGGTCGCGGGCGTCGCGGGGTTCGCCCTGCTCGCCACCGACCGGGCACAGCGAACCGCGCGTAACCGCGAACGCCGCCGCTGGGCGGCGCTGCGCGGCTGGCAGTTCGAGGAGACCGACCACGTGCTGCCCACCCGCTGGGAGAGCGGCGCGATCGCCTACTACGGCGCCGGCGTGGCGAAGGACGTGGTCGCGGGCTCCACCTTCACCGCGGACGGCCGCCGCCAGGTCTACGTGCTCGACCACGAGACCGGCGGCAAGGTGAACTCGGTGCTGGTCGGCGTCCGCTGCCGCCGGGCGTTGTCCGTGGTCATCGAGCTGTGGCTGCCCAGCGTGCCGTTCCAGCGCGACCAGATGCCCGACCTGCTCGGCCCGGTCGGCTCGCGGTACGCGTTCGTCAGCGAGCTGCCCGCCGCGCGCAAGCTCATCACCCCCGACCTGGTCGACGCCGCCGAGGAGATCGGCGCGGACGTCACCGTCGTCTGGCTGGAAGGTGACTGGGTGCTGGCCGCCGCCCCGCCGAACTCCACCCCCGCCCGCCTCGAACGGCTGCTGCGCGACCTCGGTGAGCTGGCCGACGTGATCGACCCGTTCGAGGCCGACCCCGAGGCCGAAGCCGGTGGCGAGGTCTACCGGCCGCAGTTCGGGCGCAAGCCGTGACGCCGCCGACCGCCCTGGTGACCGGCGCGTCGTCCGGCATCGGCGCCGCGTTCGCCCGCCGGCTCGCCGCCGAGGGGCACGACCTGGTGCTCGTCGCCCGAGGCGAGCAGCGGCTGGAGGAGACGGCGGCCAAGCTGCGCGCCGCGCACGGCATCACCGCCGAGGTGCTGCCCGCCGACCTGGCCACCGACGAGGGCCGCGCCGCGGTCGCCGCCCACCTGGCCGGCCACGAGGTCGACCTGCTGGTCAACAACGCGGGCTTCGCGATCTCGTCCGAGTTCGTCACCGCCGACCCGGGCGAACTGCAGTCGCAACTGGACGTGAACGTCACCAGCGTGCTGCAGCTGACCCGCGCCGCGCTGCCCGGCATGGTGGCGCGCGGGCGCGGCGCGGTGGTCAACGTGTCCAGTGTGGCCGGTTTCCTGCCCGGCCGCGGCACCACGTACAGCGCGGACAAGGCGTGGGTGACGGCGTTCTCCGAGGGCATGTCGATGGCCACGGCGGGCACCGGTGTGCGGGTGATGGCGTTGTGCCCCGGTTTCGTCCGCACCGAGTTCCACCAGCGGGCGAAGATCGACATGACGAAGACGCCCGACCTGCTCTACCTCGACGCCGACCGGGTGGTGCACGACTGCCTGGCCGACCTGCGCGCGGGCAAGGCGCTGTCCGTCCCCGGCACCCAGTACAAGGCGATCACGCTGTTCGCCCGGCTGGTCCCGCGCGCCCTGCTCCGGCGCGTCGCCTCCCGCGTGGCCGGCGGTCGCGGCCGCACCTAGGAGCGGCGCGGAGGGTCACGGTGTGCCGGCGCACGCCGCGGTATGACACTCTTGGGACCCGTGCGAACTGAAGTGGTCCTGGACGCCGCGGCGAAGGCCGAGCTGGCGCGGTTGGTGAGCGAGTTGGCCGTGGTGCACGGCAAGGTGACGCTGTCCTCGGGTGCCGAGGCCGACTACTACATCGACCTGCGCCGGGCGACGCTGCACCACGCCGCCGCCCCCCTGATCGGCAAGCTGCTCCGGCAGCTCACCGCCGACTGGGACTACGTCGCCGCGGGCGGCCTGACGCTGGGCGCCGACCCGGTGGCGTGCGCGATGATGCACGCCGCGGCGGGCGCGGGCGAGGTGCTCGACGCGTTCGTCGTGCGCAAGTCGGCCAAGCAGCACGGCATGCAGCGGCAGATCGAGGGCATCGAGGTCGCCGGGCAGCGCGTGCTGGCGGTCGAGGACACCTCCACCACCGGCGGCAGCGTGCTCACCGCCGTCGAGGCCCTGCGCGCCCACGGCGCCACGGTCGTCGGCGTCACGACGGTCGTGGACCGCGGCACGGGCGCGCGCGAGGTGATCGAGGACGCCGGGCTGCCGTACCGGTACCTGCTGGACCTCACCGACCTCGGCCTGGCCTGACGTGAGCGCGCTGATCCTGCTCCTGGTGGTCGTGGCGATCCTCGGTGTCGGGGTCGCCGTGGGGTTGTCGCGGCGGAAGCGGAACCCGTTCACGAACCAGGGGTTCGTGAACCAGTGGGAGCAGGGCATGCGGGCGCTGGAGGCGTCGCTGGGCTGGCGGTTCGTGGCCGAGGACCAGGGCTTCCAGGAACGCGTGCCGCAGATCGGCCGGATGCTGGAGGCCGACCGCAGCCGGGTGCGGTTCCAGCTCGTCGGCCACTGGCGCGGTGTGCCGGTGCTGGCCGTGGAGGTGGTGTTCCGCGCGGACAACGTGGTGACGTCCGAGTACCGCACCTACACGGTGGTGGTCGTGCCGCGCCCGATGCCGGGGCCGTGGGTGCTGATCAGCCCGCGCAACGACACCGTGTGGGGGCTGTTCGAGCAGTTCGTGGCGACCGGCGACCCGGCGTTCGACGCCCGGTACGAGGTGCGGCGGCTCAACCCGGCGTTCGCCCCGGCGCTGCTCGGTTCGGGCCTCGCGCAGGCGTTGCTGCAGGACCCGAGGGCGAACGGGGTGGCGATCGCGTTCGACGAGCACAACCTCGCCGCCGCCGTGCCCGGCCCGCTGCTGCAGGCGCCGCTGGCGCACCTGGCCGACCTGCTGCTGGACGTGGCGGGCCGGGTGCCCTGGCAGGCCCTGCCGCGGGGCTGATCCGGCACCGCCCGCGCGCACCCGACGGCACACCCGTTCCCACACCGGAAGGCCTCCGCGGCCACCGCCGGAAATGAGGGGCGTGTGATCGCTCGGCGGCCTACTGTGGAAGTCAGGGAGGTCGCTATGGTCGCGCGCGCGTTAGCCGAAGTGGTCATGGTGGTGCACTTCGTCGTCCTGGTCTTCCTCGTGGTCGGGGGGTTCCTGGCGCTGAGGTGGCCCAAGGTCCTGTACTTCCACGTGGCGATGGCGGCGTGGGGTCTGCTGATCGTCCTGTTCCCGCTCGCCTGTCCCCTCACGTGGCTGGAGAACCTGTTCCGCGACGCCGCCGGGCAGCCCCAGCTGGCGAACGGCTTCATCGACACCTACATCGACGGCGTCCTCTACCCGGACTCCGCGGCACGCCTGGTCCAGGTCGTGGTGGCGGTCGTGGTGCTCACCTCGTGGATCGGTTACTACCTCAAACGCCGTGTTGAACAGACCGGTAATTCAGTGCAGTTCACCAATCAGCGATAAAGTCGCCATTCACCCTTCACCGGGGTGGCCCAATCGCGCTACCCGTCCGTACCAATCTCAATTCCGGAGCTGTTCGTTGCCCTATCCTTCGGCTATGGGTCGGGGAAGGGTGGGCGGCGATGGGGGTGGCTCGGGCACGTCTTGATGTGAGGGAACCCGTGCACCGCGGGAGGCGCAGGTCGCCGGCCTCGGTGATGGGTTCCTGGTGGCGGGATTACGTGTTCGGCACCGCGGTCCTGGGACCTGTGGAGGGTGGGTCGGCCGTTCTGCTCGGGTGCGGTTTCACGGCGTCCGCGGTGGGGCAGGGGTTCCTCCGCACGGCCGGTCTGGTGGTGGCGGCCGGAGCCGTCGTGGTGGTGCTCGCGGTGCTCGTGGTGAACCGGGTCGTCTGGCGCGGTCGGGACGTGCTGGACCGGCGGTTGCTGCTGGAGTACTGCGACATCATGGAATCGCGGTACGGCCAGAAGTGGGCCGTCACCAATTGGGTGCAGCGGGTCGACGTGCAGTCGAACGGCGATGTCCGGCAACGGATCTCGTTCAGCATCGTGGTGTTGTGCGACTTCCTCGACTTCTGCACCTTCCACGACGCCATCAACTGGGCGTGGCCGCGCCGGTACCAGCGTCGGGTCAAGGCGCACGTGCGCAGCGTCGAGGTCGGCGGCGAGGGCGGGACCAGGTTCGACTTCACCAGCTCCTGGCTCGACCTGCGACGGCTCAGGATGGTGGTGCACCTGAACCAGGCCGCGCCGCGGGGCAGCGAGGTCCACTTCTCGGTCGACCTGTTCTGGCCCGCGAAGTGCCGGCCGTTGATGCGCGGTCGGGGCCCGGATTCCTTTTTGGTGTCATTCGCCGAACCGGTGCCGTTCGCGCAGTACGTGATCACCCTGCCGGTCGGGGAAAGGGCGTCGTTCGACCGAATCGGCGCTTCCCAAGGAGCCGGTGAACACGCTCTTGTCAGTGCGGTGAACGCGTCCGGGCAGTTCGAGATCACGCTCACCGTGCGCGATGTGCCCGCTTACCAGAAGTTCGGCGTCCGACTCGACCTTGCGTGAAGTGGCGCGGACGTGCGCCCAGCCGAGGGGCTGGGCCACGTTTCAGCGGGAGCTCACCTTGCCGGTGCTACCGCCGCTGCCGCTCTCGCCACCTCGGATCACGTGGTTCCCTTTTCTGTGCCACGACCGCGCAACCCGCGTTGCGCACTATTCTTTCAGAAGTGGAATACACCATCCAGGCCTCGTGGACAAGCGCGACACGCGTGTGACGACCGCGCGCAGCCTAGGGGGTCCAGCGGGCCACCGGGGAGAGCGGGGGCATCATCACCCGATGCGCGTAGTGGTCCTCGAGGGTTTTCACGCGGTCAAGCACGCGGTTCGGTTCGGGGCGGCCTTGGGGCGGGTGGTGGTGCTGGACCGGGGGAAAGCGGTCGCGCTGGCGCGGTCGCACGCGCCCGATCTGGTGGACGTGTTCGAGGTCCGCGCCGAGGTGGTCGGTGCGGCGGAGTTCGAACGGGTGATCGGGCGGTCGCACCCGACCGGCGTGGGCGGGTTGGCCGAACGGCCCGCCGCCGAACCGGTCACCACAGCGCGCACCGCGCCGCTCGTGCTGCTGGACAACCCGCGCAACCTGGGCAACTTCGGCGCCGTCGTCCGGGTGGCCGCCGGGCTCGGCGCGGGCGGGGTGGCCTCGCTCGGTGACGTCGACCCGTGGCACCCGAACGTGCTGCGCGGCAGTGCCGGGTTGCACTTCGCGCTGCCGGTCGGCCGGCTGGGCGGCCTGGAGGAGGTGCGTGGACCGGTGATCGCGTTCGACGCGGACGGGCAGGACCTGCGGGACGTGCGGATCCCCGACGACGCCGTGCTGGCGTTCGGCTCGGAGCGGCACGGGCTGTCGCCCGCGGTGCGGGAACGGGCCGACCTGGTGGTCTCGCTGCCGATGCGGCCCCTGGTCTCCAGCTACAACCTCACCACCAGCGTCGCCATGGGCCTCTACCACTGGGAACTGTTCCGGCGAGCTTCTTGACCGGTTCAGTAGGCAGGCTGGTGCGGTGACCACACCCATGATCCTCTCCGCCCGCGCCGGTGTCGCCGAACGCGCGGTCGAGTCCCGGCACCTGCGTCGGGTCTGGGGGTTGCCGGGCACGGTCCTGGGCGTGGTCGCCTGGCCGCCCGACTGGCGGGGCCGCGCGCACGCCCGGTTCGGCTACTGGTGGCAGGCCCACCTGCTCGACTGCGTCGTCGACGCCCAGCTCCGGTCGCCGCGGCCGGCGCGAGTGGCGTTGCTGAAGCGGTTGGTGCGCGGGATCCGGGTGCGCAACCTGACCGGCTGGACCAACGACTACTACGACGACGTGGCGTGGCTCGGGCTGGCGCTGCTCCGCGCCGAGCGGGAGGTCGGGATCGCCCGGCCGAAGGCGCTCGCCGCCATCACCGACCAGCTGCGCGCCGGGTGGACCGACCACGGCGGCGGCGGGATCTGGTGGCGGCGCAACGACGACTTCAAGAACGTCCCGGCCAACGGCCCGGCGGCGATCCTGTTCGCCAGGCTGGGCGAGCGCGCCGACCTGGGTCGTGCGCGGTCCATCGTGGACTGGGTCGAGGAGTGCCTGGTCGACCCGGAGACCGGGCTGCTGTGGGACGGGCTGCACGTCCACCCCGACGGCTCGGTCCGCGAGGTGGAGAAGAACCTCTACACCTACTGCCAGGGCGTCGTCCTCGGCGCGTGCGTGGAGCTGGGTTCCGCGCGCTACCAGGACAAGGCGGCGCGGATCATCGCGGGCGTCGACAAGCACCTGGCCACCGACGGCGTGCTGCGCGGGCACGGCGGCGGTGACGGCGGCTTGTTCAGCGGCATCCTCGCCCGGTACCTGGCGCAGGCCGCGCTGCGGCTGGACCGACCCGAGGCGGCACGGGCGGCGGACCTGGTGTTCCGCTCGGCCGACGCGGTGTGGTCGAACCGGACCGCGGTGGTGAGCGGTCCGCTGTTCGGTCCGGAGTGGAGCGAGCCCGCGGTCAAGCCGGCCGGACCCGGTCCGGCGCGCGACCTGTCCGTCCAGCTGGGAGGGTGGATGGCGTTGGAGGCCGCCGCCCTGCTGGAGCGCAGCGGGGTCACGCCGTCGCAGGGCTGAGCCACCCCAGCAACGTGGCCGCGTCGGCGCGGAAGGCCTCCGGCGAGTCGCCGGCGACGAACTCCAGCGACGCGTACCGGTCCACCCCGTCACGGCCCAGCTCCCGCAGCACGGGCAGCCACAGGTCTTCGCGCGCGGCCAGCGGCAGGCGGTCCGAGTAGCCGCCCGGACCCCACGAGAACACGTGCGCCGTCGTCAACGCAGGCAGCAGCGCCCGGACCTCCCCGACCGCCCCGGCCACGTCCTGCGCGCCGCCCGGCTGCCAGTACGGCACCACCGCCGCGTGCCCGACCTCGGTGAACAGGCGGGTCGCGGAGTCCGGGGTGTCGGTCAGCGTGCCCGGGTGGTACTCCACCGCCACCCGCACACCCGCCGCCTCCGCCTCGACCGCCGCCGCACGGATCGCCTCGACCACCGCTGCCCGCTGCCCGGCCGACGTCGCGGCCGAGCCCGTCGTGCCCGCCCACACCCGCACCTGCGGCGCACCCAGCTCCACGGCCGTGGCCAGCACGGAGCCCCACTCGGCCCGGTCCGTCACGCCCGCCCGGTAGTAGGAGCCGTAGGCGGAGGTGACCAGTCCGGCGTCCGCGCACCGCCGCCGGGCGTCCCGGGCCGCCGCCAGGTCGTCCACCGGGACGTGCACGTCGCCGCCCCACTCGACGGCCCGCAGCCCGCAGCCGCGCGCCAGGGCCACCACGTCCGGGACGGTCAGCGCGCGGAAGGTGACCGAGACCAGGCCGGGTAGCAGCACACCGGCCACGCTACCGGCGAGGACCGCGGTGTCCGCCGCCGTGACGGGAGGGCGTCAGTGGCAGCCGCAGGACTGGCGGTGCCGCAGCACCGGGGGCAGCCGGATCGTCTCCGGCGGCCGGGTCGGGTCCTCGATGCGGGACAGCAGCAGCCGCACCGCCGTGCGCCCGATCTCCTCCACCGGCTGCGCCATCGCGGTCAGCGGCGGGTCGACCAGCTCGGCCCACTCGACCTCGTCGTAGGTCACCAGCGCCAGCTCCGACCCGATCCGCACGCCCCGCGCGCGAGCCGTGTGCAGCACGTCGATCAGCACCTGGTGGTCGCTCACCACGACGCCCGTGACGCGCCCGAGCAGCGGCTCCAGCGACGGCCGCACCAGCTCCTCGTCCCACGCCAACCCGGCGCGACCGAGGCCCAGCCGGTAGCCCAGGACGCGTTCGTCCGTGGTCGCCAGGCCCGGCTGGCCCGACACCAGGCCGATCCGCCGGTGCCCCAGCTCCGCCAGGTGGCGCACCAGGGTGGACGTGGCCTGCACGTTCTCCGGTCCGACCTGGTCGGTGTCCTGCGCCACGGTCAACCGGTCCACCAGCACCGTCGGCACGCCGAGGCGGCGCAGCTCGGGCAGCGCGGCGGAGCCGGAGGTCGGCGTGAGCAGCACCCCGTCCACCCGGCGCGACCTCAGCATCCGCACCGCGGCCTGCTCGGACTCGGCCGTGTCCCGCGTGTCGATCAGCACGAGCGTGTACCCGCGGCGGGTGGCCTCGCTCTCGATCGCCGCGATCAGCTCCGCGAAGTACGGGTGCGACACCAGCGACACCGCGAGGCCCAGGGACTTCGTGCCGCCGGTGACGAGCGAGCGCGCGATGGCGTCACCGGTGTACCCGGTCTCCTCGACCGCCTTGAGCACCCGCTCCCTGGTGGCGGCGGCGACCGCCCTGGTCTCGTTGATCACGTGTGAGACCGTGGTGATGGAGACGCCGGCGAGACTGGCGACCTCCCGCATGGTGACCATGGACTCGTCCCCGTTCGGGCTGGCGCAAGCGATTGCGTGGGGACTTTACCTGGTTGGAGGGGTGATCCGTGGCTTCGGTGCTGTGTGTCGGGTTGACGACCGTGGACGTGAGCCAGCAGGTGGCCGAGTTCCCGGCGCCCGGCCAGAAGGTGCAGTCGCTCGGCGTGCACCTGGCACCCGGCGGTCCGGCCGCGAACGCGGCGCGCGCGGTGGCCGCCCTCGGGCACCGGGCCGTGCTGCTGACCGCGCTCGGCGGTGAGCTCGGCGGGTTCGCCCGCGCCCGGTTGCACCCGGTGGAGGTGCACTCGGTCGGCACGGCCGGTCCGGCGCTGAGCATGGTGGCGGTGCGCGAGCGCGACGGCGAGCGGACCGTGATCTCCCGCAACGCGGTGGGCGTCGAGGTCGACGTCGACGTGGACCCGGCGCTGGTCGAGTCGGCGGACGTGGTGCTGGTCGACGGCCACCTCGGGCCGCTGGCGCTGTGGGCCGCGCGGCACGCGAACCGCGCGGGCGTGCCGGTGGTGCTGGACGCGGGCAGCTGGAAGCCCGTGCTCGACGACCTGCTGCCGCTGGTGCACGTCGCCGCCTGCTCGGCCGCGTTCGAGCTGTCCGAGGCCGAGCTGCACGCCCGCGGTGTGCCGCTGGTCATCCGCACGCGCGGACCGCGTCCCGTCACGTGGTCGCGCGGTGGTGCCACCGGTGCGCAACCGGTACCTGTTGTCGAGGTCCGCGACACCAACGGCGCGGGCGACGTGTGGCACGGTGCCCTGGCGGTCGCGGTCGCCGCCGGGCAGGAGGTGGACGACGCCGTCCGGTGGGCGAACGAGGTCGCCGCGGTGCGCGTGCGCCACACCGCGTGGGACTGGGTGGAGGAGCTGGGACGGTGGCGGGACAGCGGGTGAGGTTCGACGAGCTGGTCGACCGGGCGAGGCTGCTCGTGGGCACCGGTGAGCGCAAGGTGCTCGGCATCGGCGGCGCACCGGGCTCGGGCAAGTCGACGCTGGCGCGGCGGCTGGTCGACGCGCTGGGCGACGACGCCGCGCTGGTCGGCATGGACGGCTTCCACCTGGCCCAGCAGGAGCTGGACCGGCTGGGCCTCGCCGACCGCAAGGGAGCGCCGGACACGTTCGACGTCCCCGGCTACGTCGACCTGCTCGGCAGGCTGAAGGCGGCCGGGCCGGACGTCGTGTACGCGCCGGAGTTCCGCCGCGAGATCGAGGAGCCGATCGCGTGCGCGGTGCCCGTCGACCCGTCCGTGCCGCTGGTCGTCACCGAGGGCAACTACCTGCTGCTGCAGCACGACAGGTGGAAGCGCGTGCGGCTCGTGCTGGACGAGGCGTGGTTCCTGCTGGTCGACGAGGACCTGCGAGTGGCCAGGCTGATCGACCGGCACGTCCGGTACGGGAGGTCCGTCGAGGAGGCGCGCGAACGGGTGCTGCACGGCACCGACCACGTCAACGCGCTCATGGTCAACGCGTCCAGCGCCGCCGCCGACCTGGTCGTCGCGGAGGTGCTGTGAGCCGCGGCCGGGTCGGTCTGCGTCGCGCCGGGCGCTGTCGGGTCGGGGCTACTGGGTCGCGCTGACCTCTTCGTCCACCGGCTTGCGCATCTCCTGCCGGTACCGGTAGATGCCGTAGGCGGTGCCGCCGACGAAGAAGGCGATGCTGACGATGACGGCCACCGTCTCCAGCCACGGCACGGCGGCCAGCAGGCCCGCGCCGTAGTAGCCGGCCAGCACCAGCGTCGGCACCCACGCGATCGCGCCGAGCGTCGTGGCCAGCATGAACCGCTTCGGGTCCATCCGCGCCGCGCCCGCGATCATCGGCGCCAGCGTGCGGACCCACGGGATCCACCTCGCCAGCACGACCGCCCAGAAGCCCCGTCTGTCGAGGAAGTCGCGGGCCTTGGCGAGGTTCTGCTTGTTGAGCACCTTGCCGCCGCGGCGGGCCAGCAGACGCGTGCCGGTGTGCCGGCCGATGTAGTAGCCGATCTGGTTGCCGACGACGGCCACGGCGAGCGCGGCCACCGACAACAGCCAGGCGGACAGCTCGCCGTCGTGCGACGCGAGCACCACACCGGCGGCGAACAGCAACGAGTCGCCGGGCAGGAACAGGCCGAAGACGAACGCGCATTCGAAGAAGATGAAGCTCAGCGTGATGAGCCACACGGCCATGGGCCCTGCGGAATCAAGCTGGACGAACGCGGCAGCCTCGGACGATGCGGACAACACCACGTCTTGCAGCCTACGTGGGAGTTGGGCGTCGACTGGGCGACATGGGGATAACACCTTGCCGAAGCCGGGGTTCCGCTGCGGGTCCGCTGCGGTTCGCGCACGTGCGGACACGTACTGGAGTGATCCCTGTCACTGGGGTTAGCGTGGGGGGATGGAGGCCTTGCTCGCCCAACTCCGCTCCGCGGTCGGCGCCGACGCGCTGCTGACCGACATCGACGTCACCGCGAGCTACCAGCGCGACATGATGCCGCTCGCGCCCTACGGACAACCGCTGGCGGTGGTGCTGCCGTCGTCCGCGGAGCAGGTGCAGGCGGTCGTGCGGGCGTGCGCGGCGGCCCGGACCCCGATCGTGCCGCGCGGCGCGGGCAGCGGGCTGTCCGGCGCGGCCAACGCCGTGGACGGCTGCGTGGTGCTGGTGACCACCAGGATGAACGCCATCGTCGAGATCGACCCGGACAACCGGCTGGCCGTCGTCGAGCCGGGGGTGGTGAACCTCGACCTGCGCTCGGCGGTGGAGAAGCACGGGCTGTTCTACCCACCGGACCCGTCCAGCTACGACTGGTGCACGATCGGCGGGAACCTGTCCACCAACGCGGGCGGGCTGTGCTGCGTGAAGTACGGCGTGACCACGGACTCCGTGCTCGGCCTGGACGTGGTGCTGGCGGACGGCGAGCTGCTCCGCACCGGTCGGCGGACCGTGAAGGGCGTCGCCGGGTACGACCTGACCAAGCTGTTCGTCGGCAGCGAGGGCACGCTCGGCGTGATCACCCGCGCGACCCTGGCGCTGCGCCCGCTGCCGCAGGCCCCGGTCACGCTGGTGGCCTCGTTCGACAGCACGGCGGACGCCGGCGTGGCGGTGAGCCGGATCGTGACCGAGGGCATCGTGCCGTCGTTGATGGAGATCATGGACCGCACGTCCATCCGGGCCGTCGAGCAGTACCTGAAGACCGACCTGAGCGCCGACGCGGCGCTGCTGCTGTGCCAGTCCGACTCCGGTGGCGAGGCGGGGCGGCGGGAGCTGGCCGCCATCGAGCAGGCGTGCGTGGCGGCGGGCGCCGGGCTCGTCTACGCGACCGAGGACCTGGGCGAGGGGCGTGACCTGCTCATGGCTCGGCGGTCCGTGCTGAACGCGCTGGAGGTCTACGGCGCGTGGCTGACCGACGACGTGTGCGTGCCGCGGACCAGGATCGCGGACCTCATCGCCGGGTGCGAGCGGATCAGCGGGTCGGCCGGGCTGCGGATCGCCGTGGTCGGGCACGCCGGCGACGGCAACATGCACCCGACGATCGTCTACGACCCGACGTCCGCCGACGAGTTCGAGCGGGCCAGGCGGGCGTTCGACGAGATCCTCGCCCTGGGCCTGTCGCTGGGCGGCACGGTCACCGGCGAGCACGGCATCGGCAAGATCAAGCGCCAGTGGCTGGCGCGGGAGATCGGCCCGGTCGGCCTGCGCGTGCACCGCGGGATCAAGCACGCGCTCGACCCGGGGAACCTGTTCAACCCGGGCTCGATGTTCGAGTTCGAGGAGACCCCGTAGCCGGCGCGACGACCGGTCGCGCGGTGGGTCAGTCGACGCGCCTGATCCGCTGCGTCTCGTCCAGGTGGTCGTCCACCCGGTCGATCACCTGGGTGATGTCGGAGGCCTCCTGCGCGAGCAGCGCCTTCTTCTCCCGCCGCGCCTTGACGATCTCGATGATGATCGGGATGACCGAGATCAGCACGATCAGGACGAGCATCATCTCGAGGTTCTTGCGCACGAACTCGATCTGGCCGAGGAAGTAGCCCAGGATCGTCAGACCAGCGGCCCAGCCGACGCCGCCGATCAGGGAGTACGTGAAGTACTTGCGCGGGTCCATCCGGCCCACGCCCGCCATGGCGGTGATGAACGTGCGCACGATCGGCACGAACCGCGCCATCACGATCGCGCGGGCGCCGTACTTGTCGAAGAACTCGTGCGTCTTGTCGACGTACTCCTTCTTGAAGATCTTCGACTCCGGCTTGGCGAACAGCGCCGGTCCGGCCCGGTGCCCGATCCAGTAGCCGACCGCGTTGCCCACCAGGGCGCACACCGTGACCAGCACGCACACCAGCCACAGCGGGTACTCCAGCACGCCGGAGGCCACGAACAGGCCCGCGGTGAACAGCAGCGAGTCGCCGGGCAGGAAGAAGCCCACCAGCAGGCCGCACTCCGCGAAGATGATGAAGCACAGGCCGACCAGCATGTACGGCCCGAGTCCCTTGAGCAGGATTTGCGGGTCGAGCCATTCCGGACCGAGGGCGAGCGTGGAGGTGAGCGCGACCGTCACGGCGACCACGGTACAGGCATCACCTGAGCGTCATGACCGCCACGACCGTGCCGGCGGCCAGGCCGAGCAGCACCGAGAGCAGCAGCACCCACCCGGCGCCGAGCGACGGGCGGGCCTGCCGGACGGGCACGTGGGGGTGCGCGCCGGAGCTGGTGGCCTGGGCGCGCAACGCGTCGGCCACCAGCTTCTCGTGGTCTTCGGGCACCGGGTCAGTCTTTCACCCACGCGCCCCGGCTCATCACCTCGCGCGGCCTCAGCTCGGCGTCCAGCACCACGACGTCGGCCGCCAGGCCCGCGCGCAGCTCACCGGTCCGGTCCTGCAGCCCGAGCAGCCGGGCGGGACGGGTCGCCGTCGCGTGCACGGCCTCCTCCACGGTGAGGCCGCACGACTGCACCGCGTTGCGGAACGCGGCGTCCATGGTCAGCGTGCTGCCGGCCAGGGACGCGCCGCCGGCGAGCGTCGGCACACCGTCCACCACCCGCACTTCGAGGCCGCCGACGTCGTAGACGCCGTCACCCACGCCCGCCGCGGCGATCGCGTCGGTCACCAGGACCGTCCGGCCCACGCCCGCGTGCCGTGCGGCCAGGCGCACCGCGGTGGGGTGCAGGTGCACCAAGTCGCAGATCAGCTCCACGGTGACCCGCTCGTCGTCCAGCAGCGCGCCGATCGGCCCCGGCTCGCGGTGGTGCAGCGGGCGCATCCCGTTGAACAGGTGCGTCGCGACCGTCGCACCCGCCTCGACGGCCGGGCGGATCTGCGCCTCCGTGGCGTCGGTGTGGCCGATCGCGGCCAGCACGTCGTTGTCGACGAGGTGGCGGACCGCGTCCACCCCGTGCTCCAGCTCGGGCGCGACGGTGATCATGCGGACCGCGCCGCCGCCCGCGCCGAGCAGCTCGTCGATCGAGCGGCGGTCCGGCGGGCACAGGATCGCCGGGTCGTGCGCGCCGCACCGCGCGGCGGACAGGAACGGGCCTTCGAGGTGGATGCCCGCCACGACGTCGTCCCGCACCAGCTCGGCCAGCACCCTCACCTGGTCGGCCAGCTCCGGGATCGGCCTCGACACCAGGCTCGCCAGCAGCGTGGTGGTGCCGTGCCTGCGGTGCGCGTTCGCCGCCTTGATCACCCGGGCCGGGTCGGCGCTGGTGAACGCCTCACCACCGCCACCGTGGCAGTGGATGTCGACGAACCCCGGCACCAGCCAGCCGCCGTCGACGTCAGTCGTCGGGCCGTCCGGCGGCACCCCCTCGCCGACGGCCGCGATCAGGCCGTCCCGCACCGCGACCCACCCCTGTTCGAGCACCCCGTCGCGCGTGACGACCCGACCACCGGTCAGGGTCACGTCCACGGGTCCACCCCACGTGCTCATCTCTCCTCCAGCATGTCGATGGCCAGCAGCGCGGCCCCGAGGCACCCGGCCTCGTCGCCCAACGCCGCCAACCGCAGTTCCGGGCGCCGCTGGAACGTGACCAGCTCGTCCAGCCGTCCGCCCAGCGGATCCGTCAGCTTCGGACCCGCCAGCGCCAGGCCGCCGCCGAGCACCACGGCGCGCGGTCCCAGCAGTGCCGCTACCAGCAGGATGCCCCTCGCGAGCGCGTCGACGGCCTCGCGCCACACCGCGACCGCGTCGGCATCCCCGGTCGTGAGCAGCGCGGCGACGTCCGCCGCGCCGTTGACCTGGCGGTTCGTGCGCTCGGTGTAGCGGCGGGCGATGGCGGCGCTGCTCGCCCGCGCCTCGACGCACCCCGTCTGGCCGCACCCGCAGGGGTCGCCGTGCCCCACGTCCACGTGCCCGACCTCGCCCGGCGCGGACGAGATCCGGCCGTCCAGCACGAGGGCCGCGGCGATGCCGGTGCCGATCGGCATGATGACCGCATCCGTCAGGCCGTGCGCGTTGCCCTGGCGCAGCTCGGCCAGACCACCGGCCCGCACGTCGTGGCCGAACGCCGTGCGCAGACCCGTGGCGGCTTCGACCCGGTCGCGGAACGGGTACTCGGCCCAGCCGAGGTTCGCCGAGTACACGCCGGTGCCGGTCGCCTCGTCCACGATGCCCGGCACGACGAGGCCGATCGCGTCGACCGGGTGCTCCGAGGCGGCGCGAAACTCCTCGACCAGGGAGGTCACGTCCTGGACCACCGCGTCCCCACCGGGCCGGGTGGGGCGGCGCTGCTGCTTCACCGCCTGGACCCCGTTGGGGTCGCCGGTGGCCAGAGCGGCCTTGGTCCCGGTTCCGCCGACGTCGACGGCTATCACGTGTCTGGTGCGCGCCACGAGGGTCGATACTGCGGCATCCGACCGCCATTGGTCTATACCAAGTGTCCGATTGGCAGGTCTCGGCTCGGCTGCGGGCGTGCGGGGCGGCGGCTCGCGTGTGGCTGCCGTGTGGCCCGGGTGTGGTGCGCGTGTGGCCGGGGCGTGGGCGCGGCGTTGGGGTGGGGTTCAAGTTCGCAGCTCGGCGGCGACCACCGTCCACACCGCACCGCTCCGCCACGGACGTGCCTGTGGGCGCCGCACTTCGCCGTTCCGGCGACGGCTGTGCCCTCGCTCCATACGACTGACGTCGCGCCACCCCGGTGGATCGTTAGCTGACGCCGCGCCACGCACGTCGACCACCCCTCACCGACGTCAGCCGTCGCCGGTGAGGGGGCGCATCAGGGCGGTCAGGGCCTCGTCCAGCCGGCCGACCAGGGCGGGGCCCGCGGTGGCGGCCAGGCGGGCGTCCACAGTGGCGGCGAAGGCGGCTCCGTCGGCCAGGACGCGGGCACCGCCCTCGGTGACGGTGAGGATGTGCCGACGCCGGTTGACCGGGTCACGCCTGCGCTGCAGCAGGTCGCGTTGTTCCAGGTGGTCGACGAGGCGGACGACCATGCCCGGCGTGACCTGCATGAGCGTGGCGACGTCGTCCTGCGTGCGGGCCAACCCGCGGTCGACGACGTTCAGCACGCCGAGGTGCTTCGGGGTCAGCCCCGACTCCTTGAGGTGCAGCGCGAACTCCTTCTGCACGACCGCGCCGAGCACGGTCAGCCGGAAGGCCAGCGAGTCGGCGAGCAGTCCTTCCCGGTGTGTTGTCGCTTCCATACCGGTACTGTAGCATCGCTCAACAGTTGAGTCAGTACACAGTTCAGGGGTGACACGATGATGACCGTCCTACTCGTCTTGAACACACTGGCCGCGCTGCTCAGCGTGGGGTTCGCCGCGGCGGCGGGAGCGCGGCCGGCGGCCATGAGCGGCTCCACGACGGCCTCGGCGTCCGAGCGGTTCTACGCCTACATGTACGCGGCGCGCGCGGTGCCGTTCGGCCTCGTCGCCGCGGTCCTGCCGTGGTTCGAGCGCGGCAGCGCGGTCGCCTGGCTGCTGTTCGTCGCGGCCGCGATCCAGGCGATCGACGTGGGCATCGGGGTCTGGCGCAAGGAGAAGGGGCTCATGGGTGGCGGGGCGGTGCTGGCCGTGATCCACGCGGTCGCCGGGATCGCCGTCCTGTAGTGGACTGGAGCGGTCCGAGAGGGAGGTGCCCGGGGTGAAGTCGCTCTACGCGGTCTCGATCGTGCTGTCGTTGCTCGCCTCCGGGCTGTACGCCGGGCTGTGCTTCGGCATCGCGTTCAACCCGGGCCTGCCCGGACGCCTACGTGTCGTACTGGCAGGCGGTGAACCGGGACTACGGGCGGTTCATGCCCCCGTTGTTCGCGGTGGGGGTGCTGGCGTCGAGCGCGGTCGTGGTGCTCGGCTCCAAGAAGGACGCGATCGTGCTGGTCGCCGGCGTCGTCGCGGCGGTGGCGATGCTGGCCGGCATCGTCCTCACGGTCACGACGCTCGTGCCGTTGAACGTCGTGGCGGACGGCTGGGTCGGCTCGATCCCGGACTCGTGGTCCGCGCACCGCGACGCCTGGCGCCGCTACCACCTGATCAGGACGGTCGTCGCCGCCGTGGGGTTCGCCGCGGCCGCCACCGTGCCCGTCGCGCAGCTGCGGTAGCCCCGGGCTCAGGTGGTCGACGGCCCGCCGCGGTTGCGGCGGTAGTCGGTGGGGCGCTGACCGGCCTCCCGCAGGAACGCGTTGGTGAACCCGCGCGCGGTGCCGAACCCGCACAGCCGGGAGACCTGCTCGATGGTCAGGTCGTCCCGCCTGCCGTCGCCCAGGATCTCCTGGGCGCGCGCGATGCGCATCCGGCGGAGCACCGTCATCGGCGGCTCGCCCTCGTCGAAGAGCTGGAACAGGCTGCGGCGCGAGATGTTCAGGGCCGCCGCCACGTCCTCCGCGCTGAGGTCGGGCCGCGAGAGGTTGTCCCGCATGACGGCCAGCGCCTGCCCCCGGCGCGCGGGACCGGTCTCGGTCAGCTCGACGTCGTCGCCCAGCGCGCTGCGCACCAGCAGTTCGACCAGGCTGACCAGGAACGGCCCGGCCGCCGGGGTCGCGCACCGCGGCGTGTGGAGGATCCTGGTCGCGGACTGCACGAACAGGTCCACCAGGTCCCGGTCGACGGGCAGCGGCGAGAACATGGCACGCCGGAGCACCTCGACGTCCACGGTCAGCCGCGACGAGTCGATGTCCACGATCAGCTGCCGGTCCGGCTTCGTCCACAGGACGCGCCGCGGCTCGTCGTGGAACTGGAGGTAGAGCGAGCCGGCGCCGATCTCGTGCGCCGAGCCCCGCGCGTCGATCCGCGAGTCGTTGCCGCCCGAGAGGATGAGCTGCACGCGGCCGCCGCCGATGCCGTCGGCCCGTCGGCGGTCGACCAGGAACGCGCCGGCGTCCATCCGGCCGGCCACCACACCGGCTTCGCCGACCCAGTGGCCGGTGTAATCGGCCTGGAAAGTCGGTTCGGCCACTATCAACGGCATCCCGTTCTTGCCGTACCTCGTGCTCTCGGTCAGCTCATTCCAATAGTCGAGGCGCTCGGCCGAATCCGCGTTCCGGTTGTGAATCCGGATGAATCTTGAACGCTCGGTCGGGACCTGCCCCCCGGAAGTTCCCTCACGCACTGGTACCTCCCCGCACCGGTGTCGCAGTGGTCGTCGGACGAGGTCATGATAGCCAACGGCATGTCCGGACGAGGACGAATCGGGAAACTGTTCGCAAGATCGATTTGCGACCCGTCCCGGCCGGTGTCACCAGTCTCGACCGCGGATGATGAGAATTATTCGGAACAGTGGTCGGTCGCACTAATGTCGAGGCCGGATCGAAACGTCGTTATCCTTTCGCTGGAGACGACCTGGGCAGTGGTTGGACCACTTCACCTGCAGGATCCGTCTCACGGAGGTTCCCTCCAGGCCTGTCGACGGCCGCCGGAGATCGCCCCGACTCCCGTCGGAGATCGCGATCCCGGTGTGCGGGTGAACAGGAGTGCAGGATTCGCGAACTCCAGTGCAACGCGATTGCCGCCGCCGCGCACGCCCCCATAACGTCGCCGACGACATCGACGAGCCGACACCCGGCTCACCGCCGCGAACGGCGAACGACTGAATCACTGGTGGCTCATGACGACCTTGAAATCGATGCGACCACCCGCCCGCGCGGGGGTGGCGTTGCACGAGGAACTCTCCCGGTTCTACGTGAACCACATGGCCGCGCCGAGCAGGCGGCTGCGCGAGGTGGAGGTGCCGATCCGCGCGGACGCCGAGTGCG